>JBIOXP010000310.1:0-8712 GCA_044869705.1 Binatia bacterium
GAAACCATCATGCATGGGCAGCTGCGTGTAACGCTCAAAAACAGCCGCGTGATGCTCCGGTGAAATACCCGGACCGTCGTCCGTGACTGAAATAATCAGGTCGCCACCTTTTCTAGCCAGAGCAAGCTCGAGCGATCGTCGGCGAAAATGCAATGCGTTCTGGATCAAATTATCGACGATCAAAGCGAATTTGACCGGGTCCTGAAAAATTCGCACCCCGTCGATCTCCGGAGCTGTTTTTAAAATGATTCCGGCTTGTGCAAGCGCCTCCTGCTGAGCCTCGGCTGTCTCGGCTTCGCTCAGATGAGCGGCGAGTTCGGCATCGCTGCTTTCGGCAGATTCGATCAGTGCTTTGAGCACAGCCTCGCCGACATCGAATGAGGCTAGCGAGAACTGCTCCGATTCGGCCCGTCCGATTTCCAAGAGTTGATTGACCAGCTTCTTGCCTCGCAGCGTGCCGCGGAGAATGCGCTTTACCGCTTTTTCTTGCCGCTCCGTGAGCGGTCCCATGCGCGCAGCTTGTTCAATCAGCGTTCGGGCTGTGGCCTCGATCAAAGAGAGCGGCCCTTTTAGCTCGTGTACCAGGAGCTGTGTATTTAGCGCGTGAAAGAAATCGTCCGATCCGCTCCCCTGTTGCGCAGGTTTTTCAGCCATAACGTCTCCGGGTTTTTAACTGTGGCGCGGCTTCAACAAAGCCGGCGGGAATTCGAGCGAAAATACGCTGCCTGCACCGAGCTTACTGACGAAAGAAAGCTTGAAACCATGACGCTCGGAAAAGACCTTGATCCGTTGCAGGTCGAGACCTTTGCCGCCGGCGCCGAAGTCGTAAGGTCGCCCCGACGAATAACGATCGGTGCTACCGGCGTGTATGAAACCATGGAAGAGATGTTGTTGTAGCTCCTCGTCAATGCCGACGCCGGTGTCGGAAATATCCAGCCTCACGTTCCCGCTCACTTCGCATAAATTGACGCTAACGGTTCCACCGTCTGGCGTGGCTTCGATGGCGTTGCGCAACAAGCCGCGAAAAGATTTGAAGAGCAATTTTTCGGGAAGGTACACGGCCGGAACCGGTTCAAGTGTCTCTGCAAAAACAATCGAGCGATGTTGGAAATCCGGACGCAAAGCTTTCAATGCGTGAGGAATCCAGCGATCCACCAGCAACGTCTCGGGTTTCTGATTGGCGTCCTGCGCGTATATTTCAGCAATTTTCTGCACGAGCCGTTGCTGCAAGCCAACCGGCGCGTTTTGCTCATCGACGATGCTCTCGAGCAGGTCCTGGCAGCGCCGCAACCAATCGGTCAGCACGACCTCTTCGGTCGATCGTCTTTGTTCGGCAATGTCATGAGCCTCCCGCTGCAGATCTAACAGTCGGCCGATCGCTCGCTCAAGTCGCTCGGCGATCACGCGTGTTCGCTCCGGGTCGTGTGAGGCGGCCAATTTCTGCAGTAATCCGCACGAGCCGGATATGACGGCGAGGGGTGTTTTCAACTCATGCGAAAGGTGATCGATCATCTTGCTTTTGGCGTGGTTTTGAATTTCCAGAACTCGGTCTTTTTCGATGTAGGCTTCGATCAGCTGAGCGCGCTGAAGGGCGACGGAAATATGGGCATTGAGACCGGCGAGGAGAGATTCGTCTTCGCGGTCGAATTGTAGGCGATTTTTTTTGTTCAGAACCTGAATGACGCCGATCAACTGTTGATCACTGCCGCTAAGAGGCATACACAAAACGGAGCGGGTCCGAAAACCCGTTTGTCTATCAAAGTCCTGGTTAAAACGTGGATCGGCATAAACATCGGCAACGTTCGCAATAGTGCGCGTTCGCGCCACATCGCCGGCGATACCCACGCCGACCGGAAAGCGAATCTCCGCTATCTCGAGCTGGTCGGCGGTCTTGCTCCACAACTCGTCGCGCTCTTGATCGTAGAGAAATAGCGTGGCGCGTTCCGCCTCCAGCACTTCGGCAGTTTTACCGATGATCGTGCTCAAGAGATCATCAAGCCGAAGCTGGTTTGCGAGCGCCTTCGCGACGTCCAGCAGGATGGCCAATCTACGCGTCTGAGTCGAAGGCTCCGGCTTCATACTTATGATTATTTCCCTGCTTTGCCGAGATTGCTCGATTCGCAATTGCTTACCACAAGCCGGCGCATTTGACACATGGCCGCGTTCGCGAGAACCCGATATAGCTCACGGAACAGTATGCGTGGCGTACGGGGTGCAGGTTTGGCCGCCCGGCTTGATGAATTGATCCTGGTCCTCTTTAGTTCCGGCCAGCGGCGGCTTAAACTGTGCCTCGAACAGCTTCGAGTGCTCAATCAACAGGGTTTTCAACTCGAGGAGAGAGTAACCATTATGCGTGCAGTTGAAGGATTCAAAAGCGCAGCAGCTTACTTGGCCGTCGCGATCGTCATCGTGGTGCAGTTGCAGGAAACCGTCTGGACACAGGAACTCCCTGCACCACGGATCGACGAGGAGATCAATAAGCAGGAAAAGATTTACCGGAGCCGCGGCGCCGACGTTCCGCGGGGCTACGTTACCGATCGGGGGCTGTCGGGGTATGCGGAGCTTCTTCCTACCGGGTTCTGCGACGCTCTTGGCAACCTCGGCAGCTCGGACCGCTGGCTGGACATCGGGGCGGGCTCCGGACAGGCGATATTGGACTACTACGCGTCCACAGACGCTCAGCCGGCGGATAAAAAATGCACGGGAACCGGCGGCAAGGCGCGCGCCGTCGCGGTCTCGATCGAGGATCGTCGCACCGATCAGTGGCGAGATCTGGCCGCGAGTCTGGGCGATGAGCGTCTAAAGTATCTTTCCGGCAAGCGTCTGCGGGAATTTTCGCTCAAGGAACTGGGAAAATTCCAGATGATAACCGACGTGTTCGGCGGGTTCACCTACACCGAGTACCTGTATCAGTTCGTTGACAAGGTGCTGAGCTTGCTCGAGATCGGCGGTGAATTCTACACGCTGGTGCCGGGCGTGCACTTAGAGGATGGCAAAGACAAGCTCGGTATTTTGTATCTAACGGAGCTGGAGGACGCCGCCGGCCGCCCGGAGAAAGTTTGCTCGTGGTTAAAAAGAACTGCGTGCGCAGAAGTTACGTGCGAATCGAAGCACGACTGGAAAAGGCCCACGGAGCTGATCAAGATCCATAGGGTTTGCAGCGAGACGTCAGTCCCGCGGATGAAATTATTGGAGTTCGAGGCGGGCTATCCTCCCGCGCGGCGTTTCCAACTCGAGCCGTAGCGATGATCAGTCGGACGAGACCGCGGTGAAAACCAAGTTGCTTCTGCTCGCCGTTGTCTATTTGCTCGGTACCAGTAGTTTTGCCGCCTCAAACCCTTTTGACGACGCAAGCGCGGCGTACGATCGGGGCGACTATGTTCAGGCGGTCAAAGGCTTTCGCCAACTTGCCGAGCAGGGACACCCATGGGCGCAGAGGAGGCTGGGTTCGATGTACGCCGAGGGCAAAGGCGTGCCGCAGGATGATCAGGAGGCTGTAAAGTGGTTTCGCCTCTCGGCTGCGCAGGGAAATGTTCCCGCGCAGTACAACCTGGGTCTGGCGTATGAGAAAGGCAAAGGCGTAGCGCAGGATTATCAGGAAGCTGTGAAGTGGTATCGCATTGCGGCGACGCGGGAAGACGACTGGGCGCAGATGAGGCTGGGTTCGATGTACGCCGAGGGCAAAGGCGTGCCGCAGGACGATCAGGAGGCTGTAAAGTGGTTTCGCCTCGCGGCAGAAGATGGAAACGCACCGGCGCAGTACAGTCTGGGTCTGGCGTATGAGAAAGGGCAAGGCGTGCCGCAGGATTATCAGGAAGCCATCAAGTGGTATCGGCTCGCGGCAACGCAGGGAGACTCAGCTGCTCAAACCCATCTGGGTGTGATCTATAGCAACGGCAAAGGTGTGCGGAAGGACTTTGCGCGCGCGCATATGTGGTTCAGCCTCGCCGCCGCAGCAACGAGCGGCGATTCCGCGGGAATTGCAGCAAAACATCGAGACAGCCTGGAAGCAAAAATGAGTCGCGCGGAGATTGCAAGCGCACAGGCAATGGCACAGCGTTGTCAGGAGTCTAAGCTCAAGAACTGCGACTGAAGCACACGTCCAATCAGTGTCAGCGCAAGTGGTCGCTCGTCGCGTAAACGGGTGAGCTCCTTCCCGTCCCTCGCCGCGCGAGCTCCTTTTCATTGAGCAGCTCGAGTCGCGCGGCGAGCAACTCTCTGGAAACTATTGTATGCTTTTCATCTCAAACGTCGCTGCTCTTGATTGCCCACGAACGGTTCGAATATTGCTCTGGTTTCATTAACAAGACCAATGATCGACTGCTTTGAGCGCATATTCAAAGAGGCACTGAGTCACAGACAAGGAGTTAAAAAAACATGATTTCGCGGCCTGATGCGATCATGAAGCAGACGTTGGTCTTAGGGATTGGGGCGATACTTTTCATGAGCCTCGCTCTCAACGGTTGTTCGACCGCGACGCCGATCATCAGTGAATGGCGGAATCCCGCGCAGGCTTCGGGCGCTTTCCAGCGATTGATGATTGCAGGCCCGAGCGGAGATGTCAGCGTACGGCGCACCTTCGAAGACGAATTCGTGACGCAACTCGCGGCCATGGGCATCGATGCAGTACCCAGCTATAGCTATGTGCCGGACAGTGAGGCCATCACAGAAAACAGCCTCAAACAGGCCGCGCAACTGGCTCGCGCCGACGGCTTGTTGTCGATGCGACCCGTGAAGGTAGAAGAGAAAACCAATTACCCGACGATCGGACCGGAAATTTCCTTTGGTATCTTCGGCTCGAACGCCGGCGCCGCGTGGTCTGGAATTCCCGGCGGGTATGGCCCGTACCGCTACAACGAGTACACCTCGGAGATCACGCTCTACGACATTGCCAACAACGAACTGGCGTGGACTGGCACCGTAAAGGCAAAAGAGCCGACGAACCTTCAAACGACGATCAAGTCTTATGTCCAAACGGTTACAAAATCGCTCGCCGCGCAAAATCTGTTGCGAAAAAATAATTAGCAATGCTGCTTTTTGGAGCAGATGGGCTCTGGCCTGAGTGCGCCAGAATTGCATTGCTGCGAACAGCGCGGGCCGTACTGGCAGATGAACGCTCTTCGGTCCGGTTGTCTGTTCCCCCTCTTTGTAGTGCAAGATGTTAGCCGACAAAAAGCCGGGGTCGTACACGTTAAAAAATTGTTATTCTAAGAGCCCCTTTCGATAGAGAAGCCGCACTGAGTTGGTTCAGCGAGTTTGAATAGTTTGCATTCGCGGAATATTTCTGTTTGAGATTTCGCCATGACTCGAGCGCCGAATCGTTCTCGCACCGGTATGAAATTGAAAGAGGGCTGGCGCCATTGGACGCCGGATCAGGCCAAGAGTTTTCTGCGCACAGGACCGGAAGGACAAGATCACCTTTCACGCCAAACGGCGCTGCGTTTGCTGCGCGGGCTCTCGTCCGTGCTCGATGTGGGTTGTGGCACGGGTGTGATGTTCGAGCTCATCCGTAATCATCGACTCGAGCTGGATTATCTTGGCATCGATGTCACCGGGACATTTTTGAGAGTTGCACGAAAGCTCTATCCGAAGGATCGTCATCGCTTTCGGCGAATGTCGCTCTATGATCTTGCCAAGTTTCGCCGCAAGTTTGACGCCGTCCTCTGCCGTCACGTCTTGGAGCATTTACCTGATTATGCTCCGGCAGTGCAGTCTTTGTATTCGCGCGCCAGGAAAAAACTCATTCTGGTGTTTTATCTGCCTCCTCGACCGCTTCGGTCAAAACGCAAGCGGGACGAACACTTTGAGAAAGGTTTTTATACACATACGTATGATCTAGGAGCATTTCTCAACCATGTTTTGGATGAGCTTTCGCCTCCGCCGCGCGAGGTTCGGATCCATCCGCGCCAAGGCGGCAGTGACTCACAATATCCATGGGGTGATCGCCAGAATGTTATTTATGAAGTGATTCGCGAGTGAGCGAGATGCCTGCGCCGGCGCCACCAGCCGAGCGACAACAGAGCACGCGAGGATCGAACGAAGTAGCTCTTCATTAATATTAATCACAGGAGAAATATGTCCGCTCAAGAAAAAGTGTTGGATCTTATCTTTGGCAGATGGCGGAGTCAGATTCTGTATGCCGGCGTGAAATTGGGGATCTTCGATGCCCTTCGGAGCGGTCCAAAACCGGCGCTGCTCATCGCAGATGAGCTCAGTCTCAATCCGGCTCTTACTTATCGGCTGCTTCGAGCGCTTGGCTCTCTAGAGCTCTTGCGAGAAGACAAAGATCGGACATTTTCGTTGAGCGAAAGCGGCGAACTGCTTCGTTCGGATCATTCCCAGACCCTGCGCGGGGTTACTTTGTTGGAAGGAGGGCCCGGAACACTATGCGCTCTGGAAGCATTTGCCGGCGATGCTACGCGACGGAAAACAAAACGCGTTCGTACGCGAGTTCGGCCGTATGGCCTTTGATTATGCGGTGAAAGACGCGGGCTACGCCGAAGTGTTCGACAACGCGATGAGCAGCTACTCGAGCGCGCAAGCGGAGTGGGTGCTCGATGCGCTTGGATCGTACGACTTCGGCAAGCTCACACGCCTCTGCGATGTGGGCGGCGGCCGTGGGTACATGCTATGCCGGATTCTCGCCAAGTATCCTCACCTCCAGGGAACAGTGCTCGAGCGCGCGGAGGTCATCTCAGATAGCGCGAGCCTGTGGGCAAGCAAGCTCGAAGTGAGCGAGAGGTGCCGGTACGTGCCGGGAGATATGTTCAATTCCGCTCCGCCCGCGGACGCGTACATGATGAAGCTCATTCTGCATGACTGGAACGACGATGAGTGCGTGCGGATTCTGCGAAACCAGCACGAAGCGGCAACTCCCGGCGGCCGAGTATTCATCGTCGAGCATGTCATCCCCAGCGCCCAGACGTCTCATTTTGCCAAGTTGTTCGACATCCACATGATGTGCTGGGGAACGGGACGCGAACGAACGCAGGAGGAATATGCCACGCTGCTGGAGAAGGCCGGTTGGAAATACCTCACGACTTGGTTTCCGCCCTCGCGCGCAATGGGGATTGTCGAAGGTGCGAAGCTGTAAAGCGGTAAGCCCGAGCGCAAAGCTCCTAGATCCGTTGCTCTCGTTCTACCGCTCTAGTTGGAATCGCCTGCCGGGAGGATTGCCCGCTTCATACTTCAGGAGTTTCGTCTGCGGGACAGAGACGTCGCTGCACATCTTCTTGATGCCGATCAATTCGGTCGGCTGCTCCCAGTCGCTCTTCGACTCGCACTCGACTTTAACGCAGGTTGCCTGCTTCAGCCAGGAGCATATTTTCACATCGCCACCGGCTGCATCCACCAGCTCGGTCAGATACCAAGTGCTCGGGTTGTCTTTGCCATTTTCCAAATGGACGCTTTGCACCAGCGTGTAGAAAATACCACCGATATTGAGCAAGCTTAGGGTCTTGTCCACGAACATGGACAGATCTTCGGTGTACGAGAAGCCGCCGTAGACGTCGGTAATGATCTGGAACTTGCCAAGCTCCTCGGCTGAGTACTCCCGCAGGCGCTTGCCATAGACATAGCGGATGCGGTCGTTGCCTGCGCTCGCCGCCTGCTGTTGCCATGATCCTGTGCGGCGGTCTTCTATGGACATCGCGATTGCGCGAACTCTGCCCCCTGCGCCTGCGCATGTTTTAGCCGACGCCGAGTTGTCCTGAGGCGCGTAATAATCCAGTATGGCCTGTCCCGAGCCTGCGCCGATGTCCAGCCATCGGTCCGAGCTGCCAAGTGTCCCGAGCGAATCGCAGAATCCGGCGGGAAGAAGCTCGAGGTAGTCCGAAAGTCCTCGGCCGGTGACATAGCCGCGAGGCACGTCGGCATCCCGGCTACGGTAGATTTTTTCCTGCTTCGATATTTCCCCGTCGATCCCTGAGTGAGCCGGTTCCTGTGATCGGCCGGCTCCCGTAGCAAGAGCAAGCACGACAATCAGAACGGCGAAGCCAGCTGCCGTCGGCGTTCGCTCCTTGCTCGATGTTATGACTGAATGCATGGAATCACTGCTTCCTCCTCGCATTGAAAAAAGTTGTATTGAGTGATGCGTTCAAAGCGGTTCCCCATCGGATAGGCTGCCGCGGGCAATCACCAGAGCGGCAGAAAAACGAAAACCTGATTGCCGAATCTCGGTGGTGATTCCTGGCACATTGCCCACAAGTATAATTCAGAACGAAGAAAATGGAATTAGACAAGCGGATGGGGATTATTCGGTCGGCACCCGTTGGGTTTGCGGCATGACAATGCTGGTGACGAACCGTTTTCTCAGTTATGACTCGCCATTCTTCGGATTTACCTCGAACACACAGCAACCTTAACTATCATTTAGTATCTTAGATCGATACTTTATTCACGTGCCGATTTTTCTTTCTCCGCGCAAGACGACAGAGACTAGTCTCGAGAGATTTTTTCGAGGATTTGATCCGCCTCGAGTAAGCAGAGTTCGCCGATCGAGCCGCCGAGCATCGGATGTGAGCCAGGCTCTTGCTTGTTCGCGCGCGCGATAATACATACCACTAAAAAGCGACTTTCGGGAGAACAAAGATGAAAAATCAGTTCGACGGCGGCAAAGCTTTAGTCGAAGCATTCCGGCAACTCGGAGTCGAATATATTCTCTCGTCGCCCGGCACGGAGTGGGCGCCGGTCTGGGAAGCGATGGCCGAGCAG
>JBIOXP010000311.1:0-10536 GCA_044869705.1 Binatia bacterium
CCTTCGCGCTTTCTACCGCAGTACTATCCATATCCGATGTTTGCATCTGGCTCGCAGCAGTTCCATCAGTAGTTAAGTACGACAAGCGACTATGGGCGACCGAGCAGTAATAGCGTCGCTCACTCGAACTTGAGGGCAACAAAATAAGCTGTTAGCGTTTAATTCTGCGTTTTTATGGACGCTCGTTTGCGCGAGGGCATTCGTCTCTTCAATGAGCAACGATTTTTCGAATGCCACGAAATTCTCGAACCCTATTACCAGGAAACTGTAGCCGAGAATAAGCCGTTTCTCGAAGGCTTAATTCAGCTCGCCGCGGCATTCCGGCTCTATCGCGAGTTTGGTGAAATCAAAGGGCCGATACGGATGGTGCACCAGGCTCTCATTCGGTTCGAGAACTATCAGCCGTCATTTTTAGAGGTACGCGTAAACGAGCTCAGCCAGGCCGCCGAGGCCTGGGCCGAAGCGGTGGAGAACTCGTCGGATAGCTCTAGTTCAACGCTGCCCAAGATTGAGCTGCAAAAACATAGCTTTTTTTCATGACCGAGATTGCCCTCGCACAGCGAATCGAAAACTTTCTCCAAGGAAATTGGAGCGGCAGCAGGCGAATTCAAGGATTGCAGGGAGGAGCACGCGCGTACGTGCTGTCGCTGGCCGCGCGCCACGCTAACCGGCCATTTCTGATTGTCTGTCCGAGCGCCCGCGAAGCGGAATACCTATACGAAGATTTAATTTTTTTTCTCGGCGAGCCCTACGGCGGAGCGCCGTTGCAAAAACGCGTGCATCTTTTGCCTTCATGGGAGGTGCTGCCGTTCGAAAATCTCTCGCCGCATCCGGAAAATATTGCCGGCCGTCTCGAGGGCCTCTATAAGATCGTCGAAGAGCCCGCACCGGTTCTGATCGCCACTCCCGCCGCTTTGATGCAAAAGGTGATCCCCAAAGAGTCGCTGAAGCGGTCGTATCTCTACTTGGTGGCGGGTCAGGAACTATCGCGCGAAGCATTGCTCGAACATTTGGTCGCCTGGGGTTTTCAGAATGTGCCGTTGGCCGAAGAACGGGGCGACTTCAGCATCCGTGGCGGTATTGTTGATCTCTTTTCGCCAGGTTATGCACTGCCGCTGCGGCTCGAATTTGACGGTGACCGCCTGGAGTCGATTCGCGAATTCAATCCGTCGACACAAAGGAGCGCACAGCAACGCGAAGAAATGCTGCTTTTGCCGATGAAAGAGTTTTCGCTCAAGCGAGACGACAGCGACCCTGTCGTGCGCCGGCTAGACCAGCGCGCCGGTGAGTTGGACGTCGAGCGCCGGGCAAAAAACAGTCTGGTTGAATCAGTACGTGCAGGGATTCCATTTCCAGGAATTGAATTTTTGGTGCCTTACTTTTCCGAACCGCTGGTGCCGATCACTGCATATCTACCCCAGCAAACCATCGTCTGGCTCGATGGCGCCGATCGTGTCGAGGCTGAAGCCGAGCGCTTCGGACGAACTACCTGGGAGCGAAGCCGTCAAGCCGAAGAAGAGCACCGCTTGGTGCCGCCGCTGGAATCGCTTTATTTGGGCGAACATCAGCTCTTCGAAGCGCTCGCACCCTTCCCGCAAGTGCAAGGCGAGTCGCTCATCCTGTTGGCGGCATCCGAACGAACTCAGGCAACGACACTCACGGTGGAGTCCTATTTGACCACCGAGATTCGACAGGAAACGGCCCACGCCGGCAAGGACCCGACGCTGCTACCTCTGGTCGAGCATCTCAAGGCATGGGAAAAGCAACGAGTGATCTTCGTTGCACCGACCAAAGCCGATGCCGGGCGTCTTCGTGAGCTATTAACCAACTACAATTATCAACTGCCGCTGATCGAAACCTCGCTGCCGGCTTTGCTGGAGCGCGACGATTTCGCGCAGGCGATCATCTGTGGTCAGCTCAACCATGGCTTCCGCATGCCGGAAACGGGTTTGGTGGTCGTGACGTTCGACGAGATTTTCGGCACACGCAAACGTCAGCCTGCAGGCACGACCAAGCGCCATCCAAGCCATTTTCTCACGAGCTTGAGCGAGCTCAAGCAAAACGATTTTGTCGTCCATCTCGATCACGGCATCGGCATTTATCGAGGGCTTAGGTTTTTGCAAGTCGCCGGCGTGGGAGGAGAGTTCTTGCACCTGGAATATGAAGGCGGCGATCGGCTGTATTTGCCGGTGGACCGTATCAATATGGTGCAGAAATACATCGGCGGCGACGGCGCCGAGCCGGCCCTCGATCGATTGGGCGGCACGTCTTGGGAAAAGGTCAAGGCCAAAGCGCGCAAATCAATCTTCGCCATGGCCGAAGAGTTGATCCAACTCTATGCGCTCCGCGAAGCGCGCGAGGGGACCGCCTTTGGTGCACCGGACGCGATGTATCAGGAGTTTGAAGCGGCGTTCGAGTACGAAGAAACTCCCGACCAGCAGCGCGCCATCGACGAGACCCTCGCTGGAATGCAAAACAAAAAGCCGATGGATCGATTGATTTGCGGCGACGTGGGTTACGGCAAAACCGAAGTGGCGATGCGGGCCGCGTTTCTCGCGGTCGAGGGCGGCAAGCAGGTTGCCGTGCTCGCGCCGACGACGATTCTCGCGCAACAACACCTCCAGACATTTCGCCATCGTTTCCGCAATCACCCGGTGCGGATCGAGATGGTAAGCCGATTTCTCACCAACAAGGAAATTGCCGAGGTTCTTCAAGACACGACTACGGGCAAGGTCGATATCGTCATCGGCACGCATCGCTTGCTGCAGAAAGACGTGGAGTTTAAGAACTTGGGTCTGGTGATTGTCGATGAGGAACACCGCTTCGGCGTAGTCCACAAGGAGCGGCTTAAAAAGTTGCGCCAATTGGTCGATGTGCTGAGCCTCACCGCAACCCCGATCCCGCGCACACTGCACATGTCGCTTGTCGGCATCCGCGACCTCAGCATCATCGAAACGCCCCCGGTAGATCGGCTGGCAATTCAGACCTATGTAACCCGATACGACGACCGCCTTATCCGCGACGCCATTCTGCGCGAGATCGACCGGGGCGGGCAGGTGTTTTTTCTCCACAACCGCGTTGAAACGATTGACCGATTGGCGCTAAAGCTCGCCGAGCTTGTTCCGGAAGCCAAGTTCGCGGTGGCGCATGGCCAGATGCGCCCCAAGGAATTGGAAAAGGTCATGCTGGACTTTTTCAACAATCAATCTCAGGTGCTGGTCTGCTCTGCCATCATCGAGTCAGGACTCGATTTCCCCAACGCGAACACGATCATCATCAATCGCGCGGATAGATTCGGTCTCGCCCAGCTCTATCAGTTACGCGGGCGCGTCGGCCGTTCGCATCGACACGCCTACGCATACTTGTTAATTCCTGGTGAACAAGCGATCACGCCGGATGCCGAGAAACGGCTACGGGCGCTGCAGGAGATCGACGGACTGGGAGGCGGCTTCAAGCTCGCGATGCACGATCTGGAAATTCGCGGCGCGGGAAATCTGCTCGGCGAGCAGCAGTCCGGCCAAATTCATGCGGTCGGTTTCGAGCTCTACACCGAGATGATGGAGAAAGCGATCCAGGAGCTGAAGGGAGAAGATGTGCTGCCGGAGGTAGACCCCGAAATCCGCCTCGGCATACCCGCCTATTTTCCTGACAGCTACATTCCGGACGCCAATCAAAGATTGTACTTCTACAAAAGGCTGGCGAGTCTGCGCGACGACAATGAGCTCGCCGAATTGAAAGAAGAAATCATCGATCGCTTTGGCCCGTATACGACCGTGGTAGAAAATCTTTTCCTGGTCATGAATCTACGCCGAACGCTCAAAAAATTTCTGGTGCAGCAAATCAGTGTCGCCGAGGGTCGGGCCTACCTGCTGTTTCATCCTGAGTCGCCGGTCAAAATCGATAAGCTGCTCGAGCTGATCCAGAAACAAAAAAATGGCTTGCGGCTTACGCCGGACGGGCGGTTGTCGTTCACGCCAAAAAATACCGACTGGGAACCGCTGATCGAAGAAGTTTCAGAGCTCCTCCGCTCAATTCAGGATCCGCCGCCCCGAGTAGCTTTTTCTAGCGAGAGCGTCGGCGCTCCGCTATCCTGAATCGGTGAACCCTTTAAAGCTTCTGCGGCCGGCGAGGGCGAGTGAAATTTGGCTTTTTTCTCATAGTGTGTTAGCTGTAGGCGTCAACGTTTACTCTCCGCGGTGAAAATGCCTATGCCGAAGCAAACCCTAATCGCAAGGCTGCTGGTGTGTTCGCTATTACTTTGCCCGTGCAGCGCAGGCGCTGCAGTGGTCGAGCAATTGATCGTCGTGATCAATGGCGAGCCCTACACCCTGTCGAGCCTCAACACGTACGCCAAAAGCAAAATGGGCCGCAGTTTTCCCAACGGCAGCCTCGATCAGATCAACACCACGGACCGCGAGGTCTTGGAGCAGTTTATCACGGATAAGCTTCTCGAATCCGAAGTGCGCGAAGGCGGCATCAGCATCACCGACGACGACGTCAATCGGTACATCGACCAGGTAAAGAAAAATAACCGTTTGTCCGACGACGATCTTAAGACGGCGCTCGCCCGGGAAGGCCAGAGTCTCGATAGCTACAAAGTTTCCGTTAAATCGGAAATGGAAAAGAGCGAGATTATCGATCGGCAGGTGAAGAGAAAAGTCAGCATTACCGACGAGGACGTGGAACGCTATTACAAGGCCAATCCGAACAAATACAGAAGCAACGAGCGCGCCCGGATTCGCCATATTTTGTTGACCTTGCCGGAAAATGCCCCACCCGATCGCGTTCAAGCCGTGATGGCGAAAGGGAAAGATCTATACGAGCGCGTTAAGGCCGGTGAAGATTTCGCCAAATTGGCGCAAGAAAACTCGCAAGGCGCCGGACAAGCGAACGGCGGTGACATCGGCTGGATCAAGCGCGGGACGTTAATCCCCGGCTTGGAGCAAGTGGCGTTCGAAAAACTTGCCGTGGGACAAGTAAGCGAGCCGTTTCGAACCAGCATGGGATTGCACATCGTCAAGCTCGAAGGCCGTGAATCCGGCACCGTGCTGCCGCTCAGTGCGGTGGCGCCGCGCATCAAAGAAGAGCTGCTGAACAAAGCATTGGAAGAACGGTTTGCGAAATGGATGAAGACTGACTTGCGGCGGAAACATCGGGTCGACGTCAAGATTGCCGGAGTGGTCTTTAAACCTGAAGAGTCCAAAGAAGATACGATGAAGACGCTGGTCGCGGGCTCGAATCCATCCGCTCGGCGCAGTGAAGAGCGGACCTTCCTCAGCTACTTCAATCCATTTTCCTACATCGTGAAACAGACTCCCGTGGAAGATATAGATCCTAAAAGCCCAATCGCCGGAAGAAGCATCGTGTCTGTCTTCGGCGTGCCGCTTGGCACCGCGGAGACGCCGGATGACGCACCCGACGTGTTAAATCCGACGCCAGCGGCAAGCTCCGAGAAGGGCACATTTTCCAATATCCTCGACTCGCTGAATCCGTTTTCTTCTAAAAAGCCGTAGCTGCTTGTCTAGAGCGCACGAAGTCGGGATAATGAAACGCATTATCCCCATGCCGACCTGCCATATCTATGCCCAGTAAACCGATCATCGCCGTCACTATGGGCGATCCGGCGGGCATCGGTCCAGAGATCATCTTGAAAGCCCTTGCAGACCCGATCGTGAAACGGGTCTCACGCCCGCTGATTCTGGGCGACTGGGGAGTGCTTCAGCGAGCGGGTCGGGGAAAGAGCAACATGCCCCGGCTGAATTGCTGGAAACAGGGAGAGCAGCTGTTGCCCTTGCTCGATGATCCAAAAGCGTACGCGGTTTGTTCTCTTTCTTCGCTTGCTCCCAAGGAGTCACGACCGGGAGTTTCGTCCAGAGCCGGAGGCCGAAGCGTCTATCGCTATATCCGAGTCGCGGCGAAACTGGCGCTCTCGAACGTGGCCGATGCGGTTGCCACCGCTCCGATCAGCAAAAGCAATCTGATCGACGCTGGATATCACTATCCCGGTCATACCGAACTACTTGCAGAGCTTAGCGGCACGCCACAATGTCGCATGATGCTGATCGGCGCGAAACTCCGGGTGGTGCCGGTCACAGGACATATCCGTCTTACCGAAGTCGCGCGCAAGCTGAAGCCGGAAAATATCCAAACCACTTTGGAACTGACGCAACGAGCCTTGCAGGAATTTTTTCACATAAAGCGGCCCCGCATTGCTGTCGCGGCGCTGAACCCGCACGGCGGTGAAGAGGGCATCTTCGGTGACGAAGAAATCAAAATCATTCGACCGGCGGTAAAATCAGCACGCCGCAAAGGCATTTCAGCCCATGGACCGCTGCCGGCGGATAGCTTGTTTCATCACGCTGCGCGCGGGGATTATGACGCCGTCGTTTGTATGTACCACGATCAGGGGCTGATCCCATTGAAGCTGCATCATTTCTTCGGCGGTGTCGCGCTTACGCTGGGACCGCCTTTTATCAGGACTTCAGTCGATCACGGGACCGCTTACGATATCGCCGGAACCGGCAAGGCGGACGAAACCAGTATGAAACAAGCAATCTTGCTAGCCGCACGTCTCGCTCGCGCGCGGCAGGCCAGGAGGATGCAGTGAACCCGTCGATTTTTCGTGAGTACGATATCCGCGGATTGGCGGAGCAAGACTTCGACAAGGAATTTGCCTTGCTGTTGGGTAAAGTTCACGGAACATCGGTGATGGAAGCCGGCGGCAGGCGGGTTGCTGTCGGGCGCGATTGCCGCGCCACGTCCGATAAGTATGCCGAAGCCGTCATCGCCGGCATGACCTCCGCCGGCCTGCAGGTCTATGACGTCGGAGTTTGCCCGACGCCGCTATTGTATTTTTCTTTGTTTCACCTCGACCTCGACGGCGGGATTCAAATCACCGCAAGCCATAATCCATCCGAATACAACGGCTTCAAGATCTGCCTCGGCAAGGACACACTCTACGGCGAGCAGATCCAGAAAATCCGCACACGCATGGAGCGAAAGGATTTTCGTGAAAGCTCGGGCGGGATGAGGGAACAATACGATGTTTTGTCACCATATACGCGCCATCTCCTCGCGGATGTCCCGCAGCTTGCGCGGCCGTTAAAGATCGTAATCGATGCGGGGAGCGGGGTGGGGGGGCCGGTCGGCCCACCAATCTTCAGGAGATTGGGTTGTGAAGTGTCGGAGATCGCCTGCGTGCCGGATGGCACATTTCCGATTCATCATCCCGATCCGACAGTGCCGGAAAATCTCAACATGCTGATCGAAAAAGTAAAAAGTGAAAAAGCCGATCTTGGCATTGCCTATGACGGCGACGCCGATCGGATCGGCGCGGTGGATGAACGCGGCAAAATTCTTTGGGGCGACGAACTGCTGGTGTTGTTTTCCCGCGATGTTTTGAGGCGCAATCCCAATGCGGTGATCATCTCGGAAGTGAAGTGCTCGCAGCGGCTCTACGACGACATTGCCAAGAACGGGGGACGGCCGATTATGTGGAAAGCGGGGCATTCGCTTCTCAAGGCCAAGATGAAAGAAACCGGTGCGCTGCTCGCCGGAGAAATGAGCGGGCACATGTTTTTCAAGGAACGATACTTCGGTTTCGACGACGCGATTTACGCCTCGCTCCGTTTGCTCGAAATTGTCGCAAAAGCGGGCAAACCGTTGTCGAGCCTTTTAGCCGATCTGCCCAAGAGTGTATCGACGCCCGAGATCCGTGTCGATTGTGCCGACGAAAAAAAATTCGCGATCGCCGCCAAGGCGACGGACTATTTTCGGCAACATTTCGACGTGATCGATGTCGACGGCGCTCGGGTTCGTTTCGCGCATGGCTGGGGCTTGATCCGGGCATCCAATACTCAGCCCGCGCTTGTGCTGCGCTTCGAGGCCTCTTCCCTCGAGAAGCTCGACGAGTATCGAGGGCTCTTCGAAAACAAGCTGAAGGAATTTCAAAGCTGATCGGGTGAAGATGGCGGCGCAAATCGTCATCCGCGGCGCTCGGGTCCACAATCTTAAAAACATCGATCTCGAGATTCCGCGCGACCGCTTGGTGGTGATCACCGGCCCGTCGGGCTCGGGAAAGTCTTCGCTTGCCTTCGATACCTTATACGCCGAAGGTCGGCGGCGTTATCTCGAGGCGATCGCTACCGATGCTCATCAGCTTTTGCAAAAGATCGAAAAGCCCGACGTGGACAGTATTGAAGGGCTTTCTCCAACCATCGCGATTCAGCAAAATTTTGCCGTCGCTCATGCACGCTCTACCCTAGGCACCCTCACTCACATCTATGATTTTTTGCGTTTGCTGTTCGTGTGAGCGGGTCGATTGTATTGTCCGAATTGCGGCAGTGAAATCGTCGCGCAGAGCACCGAGCAAATTGTCGATCAACTGCTTTCGTTAGACAGCGGTACTCGCGTCATTGTGTTGGCACCGCTGACGCTTTCGTCCGAAGCGAAAGCTGACAAGCTTCTTGAGGAAGTGGCCAGACAGGGTTTTTCCAGAGCGATGGTCGACGGCAAAATGGTCGAGCTCCCGGAAGGAATTTCCGCTGACCGGGGCGCGCCGCGCCAATTGGACGTGGTGATCGATCGTTTGGTCGTACGCGAGGGCATACGCGGCCGGCTTGTCGAGGCGGTGGAACTTGCCGGCCGTCAGGCAAGCCAGATCGTCAAAGTGCTGATTCACGAAGGTTCGGAATATCAGTCCGTCGTGGAAAAGCGGTTCAGTACAGCTCTCAAATGCCTTAATTGCGGTGCGGCCGCGCCGGAAGTGACACTGGGGCTGTTGTCGTTCAATAGTCCGGAAGGAGCTTGCCCGACCTGTAATGGCTTGGGGGAAATTCCTGAGCAGGCGAAAAATGCGCAAGAGGCGACGCGCACATGCCCTGAGTGCAATGGAACCCGGCTCAAAAAGGTGAGCCGCCTGGTGCGAATCGGCGGTCATGACATTTCACAAATCAGCGGGTGGCCTGTCGCCGAGGCGATGAAATTTTTGTCCACGCTGGAATTCCCCAGCGATCGTGTATTAATCGGAAAAAAAATCGTCAGTGAAATCACACGCCGAATCCGTGTTCTACTGCATCTCGGTCTGGGCTATTTGAGCCTGGCGCGGTCCGCGGTGACGCTCTCCGGCGGCGAGATTCAAAGGACCCGGCTGGCAACCGAGATCGGCTCGGGTATGACGGGGGTCGTCTATGTTCTCGACGAGCCGAGTCGGGGGTTGCACCAGAGAGACAATGCTCAGCTACTGGAGCTTTTAAAAGAGCTTCGCGAGGCCGGTAATTCAGTGATTGTCGCGGAGCATGATCCCGCGACCATGAAAGCCGCGGATTATCTTATTGATATGGGTCCCGGCGCCGGCGAGCGTGGTGGCGAAATCGTGGCGCAAGGCTCTCTTGAGGAGATTCTGGCCAATCGGCAATCTCTTACCGGTCGATATCTCGCGGGAGAGTTAACCATTCCAACTCGCGATGAGCGACGAACCGGCAGCGGAAAATATTTACTGATTCGAAACGCCCGCAAGCACAATTTGAAAAATCTAACAGTACGGATTCCGATTGGCGCGATCACTTGCGTGACCGGTGTTTCCGGCGCCGGCAAAACCACATTGGTCATGGAAGTTTTGTATGACGAGCTACGCAGGCTACTGCAGAACCCGAAAGGCCGAGGAGCACGAGCGGTGGATCTCGTCGGCTGGGAATACATTGATCGTGTCATCGGCGTAGACCAGGAACCGATCGGCCGCACTCCACGATCGAACCCGGCTACGTATACTGGGGTTTACGACTACCTGCGGGGTTTTTTTTCCGAGCTGCCGCAAGCGCGCGTGCGCGGGTACAAGCCAGAGCGGTTTTCATTCAACCAGAAAGGTGGCCGGTGTGAAGCGTGTGCCGGCGACGGAATAACACGGGTGGAAATGTATTTCATTCCGGATCTCTCGGTCGTCTGTCCGGTCTGTAAAGGCCGCCGCTATAACCGTGAAACTTTGGAGGTCAGATACAAAGGATTGAGCATCGCTGATGTGTTGGAACTGAGCGTGGATGACGCGCTCGAGCTGCTCGGCAACATTCCACCCATTCGCCAGCGGCTGCAAATTCTGCGTGAGGTAGGCCTGGGCTATGTGAGACTCGGCCAGCCTGCATCCACCCTGGCGGGAGGCGAAGCGCAAAGGGTGAAACTGGCGCGCGAGCTGGCACGGAAAAGCTCCGGCCAAGCTCTTTATGTTCTTGACGAGCCTACGGCTGGGCTTCACTTCGAGGACACGAAAAAACTCTTGGACCTGCTGAATCGTCTTACGGATACCGGAAATACTGTGGTTATGGTCGAGCATCAACTCGATATGATCAAAAACGCTGATTGTGTCATCGACTTGGGGCCGGAAAGTGGCGCAAATGGGGGTGAGGTGGTCGCAGCAGGAACTCCCGAACAGGTTGCCGCCGTGGCCGGATCGTTTACCGGGCAGTACCTGCGACAGATTCTCGGACCTTCTCTCGATAACAGAGCAAAAACAATACCTTAGCGTTCAAGCAACACCGTTGACTC
>JBIOXP010000312.1:0-10944 GCA_044869705.1 Binatia bacterium
AGTAATACGGCCGTGGATAGACATAAACAGGCTCAGCAATGACAGTCGGTGGTGCGACCCGATTTCCCTTTGCTGTCATGCACTGCGCGTAAACGGTGTCGTACCTAGCTTGGACCGAACCGCCTGCAGCACGGGCATTTCCAGCGCCCACGGCACTTCCTGCAACTAAACCGGTGCCTGCACCAATCGCAGCACCCGCACCTACATTTCCTGATAATGATCCGAGCGCGGCGCCGCCTAGTGCGCCAAGGGCCGTCCCGATTGCCGCGCTCCCAACCGCAGCTTGGTTAGCCGTCTCGCCAGGGGACTGGTAACCTATCGCCTGCTGAGCTGATGCTTGGCAATAATCGTCCTCTTTCTGGAACGATTCGTAAGACTTCCCTTTGCCAGGCATCACCGCGAGGGATGGCGCCGCTGGTTGAGGCGAGGCACATCCGCCTATGAGAAGGCAGACAACAATAGATGCGAGACAAAGTTTTTGTTTGGCCACCGCACAGCCCTCGTCGAGCGATTAGAAGTGCTCTGAACAATGCGGCAGAAATCCAAATAATTCGTTGTGGGCCGGGTTCCAACAACTAGCTGCGACAGGCGGTATCACAATGCGCTTGCTGTGCGCATCGGGTCAGATTTTTTGCTTCTGTTGCGAGTCTCTTCAAGTTCACTTCCCACTCGGAGTCAGGACTGGGCGGCTCCTTGCCACTCACCCAGAGCCATTGCGGATTTTCGCTTTTTGCAAGAGTCAGCTTGTTTTTGCTTCCCAGATTCCTGCGGCACAGGAAGTCGCGCGCGCCAACCCTTATGCGTAGCCGTCGGTACGTTCGTCGTCGACTGTTCCTGTGAGATTTTTCACTTTTTCACACCTCAGAGGTTACCCAGTTGAATTGTCCGCAGTTCCAAGTCGGGAATGACCGGCCGGTGAATAAACCAAAAATGGCTTCGTTTGTATCGCGACGACCGCTTACGCGAAGCCAGCCGAAGGCCCCGATGTTGGTCTAAGCGCGGAGTCAAGCCTCGTCGACGGCTGCGAACAAGACGTACAGCAAAAACGCCCGCCAGAAACGTTCCCCCCCAGCAGTCGTGGCCGAAGCATTTGACTCCATCTTCCCTTAATTAAAGATGCGGGATTGAGATTTTCAAAAATCCGAACCGTTGAAGATGGGCATACGTTTGTGAACGAAAGCCAGTGAGCGGGAAAGCAATGGAACTGGGCATGTACACGTTTGGCGATATTACCCCCGATCCAAGCACCGGTCGAGCCATCAGCCCTGCACAGCGTTACGCCGAGATTCTTGCCGCAGCGAAATTCGCCGACGAGGCCGGTCTTCACGTCTTCGGTATCGGCGAACACCACCGTTTGGACCTTCCGATTTCATCACCGGCAGTGGTTATGGCTGCGATTGCGGGTACAACAAAGCACATCCGGCTGAGCAGCGCCGTTACAGTGCTCTCCACACTCGATCCAGTTCGGGTGTTTCAAGATTTCGCAACAGTGGATCTTGTTTCCCGCGGCCGTGCCGAGCTTATCGCCGGGCGCGGCGCGTACCTCGAATCCTTTTCGCTCTTCGGCGATGATATTGCGAACTACGATGAGCTCTTTAGCGAAAAGCTCGATCTGCTCTTGAAGTTGAATGACAACGAGCGGGTCACGTGGAATGGTCGGTTTCGAGCACCCCTGAACAACTCTCAAATTTCACCGCGACCAGCCGGCAAGTTGCCGATCTGGCTCGGTGTCGGCGGCAATCCGGAAAGCGCGCTTCGCGCGGGCGAGCTTGGGCTGCCAGTTATCCTTGCGAACATCTCCCAGCCGCCAACCAACTTCGTCGATCAAATCGCTGCCTATCGACAGCGCCACGCTGCCAAAAAACACGATGCAAGCACGCTGAAAGTCGCTATAGCCACGCATGTGCATTTGGCGAAGGATTCGCAAACCGCCCTTGATGAGTTTTATCCTCACTACAGCGCCTATTTTCGGGAACATGCGCCACGCGCTAACGTAGCTGGGGGAGTTCCGCGTGAGCTCTACGAACAACGCGCCGGGGACGATGGTCCGATCTTCGTTGGCAGCCCGCAACAGATTATCGATAAAGTCATGTACGAGCGCGAGCTATTTGCTCACGATCGATTCCTGTGCCAAATCGATATCGGTGGCCTCCCCTACACAAAGGTCGCAAGATCGATAGAACTTCTCGCGACAGAAGTGCTGCCAGCAATAGGCAGAGCTACATAGCTGGGCAACGATGTAGTCGCTACAGGTCGGTATTGCTTGCCCGGCCGCCCAGCATGTCTGTAGTCTCTGCCCAACCTCAATATCGCATTCGGAATTCCTTCAATGAAAAGGTCATTCGTAACCGGCCCGTGGCAACAAACGCGAGCCTTTTCGCCTGCAGTGATCACAAAAGGTGAGCAAACAATCGTTTGGCTTGCAGGTCATACCGGCGCCGTGACCGACGAGGGAAAATCGCTCGCCGGCGACTTCGATGCGCAATTTCATCAGACTTTTCGCAACATTGAATCGACCCTCGGGCAGTGCGGCTGCACGCTGGCCGACATCGTCACCATGACAGTCTTTTTGATCGATGCCCGCCACACCACGCGCATGACCGAGCTTCGCACTCAGCTTTTTGGCAACAACTTTCCGGCAAGCGCGGCAATAACGGTGTCCGGTTTTGCCCGGCCGGACATTATGATTGAAGTGCAGTGTGTGGCAGCGCTTGCCAAATAGAACAGGGAAGAGCCGGCAAGCCGTCTCGATGACCGCTTGCCGGAAATGCTAGCGAGTGGCGATCAGATCGATTTCCACCAAAGCGTCTTTAACCAGCAGGCCGGTCGTCCCGACGGTGGTACGTGGCGGAGGAACCTTGAAAAACTCCTTCCAAACCTCGTCAAACGCCGCAAAATTCTTCAGATCGGTCAAGAATACCTGCGCCTTCACGACATTATCAATCGAGCTACCTGCCGCTTCGAAAGTCTGCTTCAGGTTATTGAGTATGTAGGTCGCCTGCAGCTTGATGTCGGACCCATAGAACGGAAAATTTGGATGTTTCCGCGCTTCGGCCGGCACACCGGTTTTGTAGTCACTGGCGATTTGTCCAGCTGCAAATACAAAGTCACCGAGCGTAAACGCTTCCGAATAGTTGGCGAGCGGTCGCGGTGCGCCGGATTTGATGACTTCGTGCTTGAGGCCCGAACGCGGGACGTAGCCGATCAGGTCAATTTCGACCAAAGTTTCCCTCACCAGTAGGCCGCTGGTTCCGACCGTTGTGCGCGGCGGTGGTACCTTGAAATAGCGTTTCCAGACCTGGTCGAACCCGGCGAAATCATTCAAGTTGGTCATGAACACCTGCGCCTTGACGACGTGATCGAGCGAGCTTCCGGCGGCCTCGAAGGTTTTTTTCAGATTCTCCAACACGAATTCGGTCTGAAGCTGAATGTCCGACCCATAAAAGGGGAAATTTTCGCCGCGTCTGGCCGACGCCGGCACGCCTGTCTTGAAGTCGCTCGCCAGTTGGCCCGCCGCGAAGATAAGATCACCGGCCTGCATCGCCTCGGAATAATTTGCGAGTGGCTTCGGCGCTGCAGATTTGACGACCTTTCCCGGCTTGTCCGGCAGAGTGGCGATCAGGTCAATTTCGACGAGAGTATCCTTGACCAGAAGTCCTGTCGTACCGATCGTCGTGCGGGGCGGCGGTACCTTGAAGTGCTGCTTCCAGACCTCATCGAATCCGTTGAAGTCATTAAGATCCATTAGAAAGACCTGGGCCTTGATGACGTTGTCGAGCGAGGTGCCGGCCGCCTTAAAAGTCTTCGCCATGTTTTTCAGAATGTAATCCGTCTGCAGCTTTATATCCGAGCCGTAAAACGGAAAATTTGAGTGCTTGCGCGCTTCCTGCGGCACGCCCGTCTTGAAATCGCTGGCGAGCTGTCCGGCCGCGAAAACAAGCCCGCTTGCGAGAGAAGCCTCTGAATAGTTTGCCAGTGGTTGCGGAACATCCGACTTGATCACCTGGATACTCATAGCTTTTTCCTCTTCCTCAACGGTTTAGTTGCGCGCACGTGACCGTCACGCGCGCGCAGATGACGCTGGTTTTTATTTTTGCACGGGAATGTCGCGACCGTTGGTCTCTTTGCCATTCACGATCTTCACGACGTGGGTCACGAGCAGCGGATCCCCTTTATCGTCGAACTTGAACGGGCCGCGGGTGCTGTCGAAGCTGACCTTAGCCAGGGCATCACGAATCTTGCCGCGGTCCTCGCTGCCTGCCTGCTCTATCGCAAGCAGCGCCATCGTGATCGCGTCGTAAGCCTCAGAATGATACGCGTCGGCAACCTTGCCATAGGCTTGCTTGATCTTGGCGACCAGTTGTTGCGCCGCCGGAATGTTGGCGGTCGTCGCACTGCTGTAGTGCGTCGTGTAGAACACCCCGTTCACGGCATCGCCGCCAAGTTCGATATATTTCGGCAGCGCGACGCCGTCGCAGCCGAAGCGCGGCAGCGTCATATTCATTTGCGTGAATTGCTTCGCGACCAGCGCGCCTTCAGCGTAACGCGACCATTCGACGAGCACCTGAGCGGGGCTCGCCTTGATGCGTCCAAGCTGAGCCGTGAAATCCAGATCGCCTCTGGCGTAACGTTCCTCCGCGACGATCTCTAATCCAAGCTTGTCGGCAGCCGCCTTGAATGACTGAAAGCCGCCGCGCCCGAAATCGTCATTCACATAGAGAAACGCCACCTTGGTGACGTTAGGAAACTTCTCGTGGATGAAGGCCGCGAGATCGCCGGCGAGCTTCGTGTCCGGCACGGGCGAACGGAATACCCATTTATTTCCCTGTGTTGTAATCTTTTGCGCGGTCCCTGCCACCACGATCTGCGGCGTTTGCGACTGGGCGGCAACCTGCGACGCGGCAAGGCTCGCCGGGCTGCTGATGCTGCCAATGAGGACCGATACGTTGTCGCGCGCTGTCAGACGCTTAGCCACGTTGACCGCTTCTTCCGGTTTGCCGGCATCATCCGCGTAGATCACTTCAATCTGTTTGCCGCGAATGCCACCGGCCGCATTCTTCTCCTTGACGGCAAGATCGACCGCTTCTTTCTCGGCTGCGCCCGTGGCAGCGGCATCGCCGGTGAGGGGTCCAAATACTCCGATCTTGATCGTGTCGGCTGATGCACCTATGGCCGATCCGATCATCAATGCCGAAGCGAGTAAGCCAGCTCGCAGAAAGTGGCTTTTCAGTCCAGTCATGTCTGTCCTCCCCTTCATGGGTTAAGCACACTTACTTCTAAGACGCAGTTGTCCGACCTTGGGTATCGGCCTCAACTTCCCAATCTTCTCGGCCGAGATAGCTCGCCCAGACCTTCGGATTTTTCAAAAGGTTGGAAGCTGTATCGGTCAGCACGATTTGGCCGGTCTCGATAACAAAGCCGCGCGACGCCATTTCCAGCGCAAGCTCCGCGTTCTGCTCGACCAACAGAATTGTCGCCCCATCATCATGAAAACGGTCGATCGCTTGCGCTACTTCTTCTACCAATATGGGGGAGAGGCCGAGCGATGGCTCATCCAGCAGCAACAGCACCGGTTTCGCCATCATCGCGCGGCCAAACGCCAGCATTTGCTGTTCGCCGCCACTGAGCGCACCGCCTGGTTGCCGGCGTCGCTCTGCGAGCCTTGGAAAAAGGCTGTAGACCTGTTCGCGCGCTTCCTTCTCGCCTGCCCGCGCGCGCGCCGGATACGACCCGACTCTCAGGTTTTCCTCGACCGTCAGGCGTGGAAAGATCCGACGCCCTTCTGGTACGTGGATAATTCCGAGCTCCACGAGACTTTCCGGCGCCAGCCCAGCGATCGATTTTCCGTCAAACTCGATTTTTCCGGCCGACGTTCTGACAAGCCCCGAGATTGCTTTCAACGTGGTCGACTTGCCGGCACCGTTTGCGCCGATCAGGGCAACAATCTCGCCGCGCTTGATATCGATATTGATCCCGCGCAGAGCCGGAATTTTCGCGTATTCGACGTGCAGATTTTCAATGCGCAGCATGGCGAGCCTCATCTCCTCCGCGCCGCGCGGATTGTCGATATGCCCTTTTTGTCCCGAGATAGGCTTCAATCACCCCCGAATGATCGCGGATGCCAGCCGGGCTGCCGTCTGCCAGTTTCTTGCCGTAGTTGAGGACGGTGATGCGGTCGCAGGCGCGCATCACCACTTCCATGTGGTGCTCTACCAGCATCATGGTCACGCCGGCCGCCTGGATGCGGCGAATAAGACCGACGAGCTGACCGGCCTCCGCTCCGTTCAAACCGGCAGCCGGCTCGTCTGCCAAAATCAGTTTTGGTCTGCCCGCGAATGCGCGCGCGATTTCGAGCAGCCGCTGATGACCATAGGACAGGCTTCCAGCGACAACGTCCGCCAAAGTCGATAGTCCAACAAAATCGAGCGCTTCACGCGCGCGGTCAGCAATTTCTCGTTCTTCGAACCGCTGTGCCCTGGTCCGAATTAACGAAGAAAATACCTCGCTGCGCGTGTTCGCATGGAGGCCTACCATGACATTTTCGAGTGCGGTCATTTCACGAAACAATCGCAAATTCTGGAAGGTCCGTCGGATGCCCGCCACTGCACGCAAGTCCGGCGGCATTGCGCCGAGGTCGCGCCCGTCAAAATTTATTTTACCGCCGGTCTGACGAATGTGGCCCGAAATCAAATTAAGGAACGTGGTTTTTCCCGCTCCATTTGGCCCGATGAGACCGTGCACATGACCCGCCTCAACCGATAGATCGACGCCGCCAACGGCGACCAATCCGCCAAAACGGCATGTAAGCTGCTCGGTGACCAGTAAAGCGGTCATCGCCTGACCTCCACCGATTCCACGGCTTTCGCGTCGGACGAAGAGCGAACTCGCGGAAACAATCGCAGCAGCATCGGCGCAAGTCCCGCAATGCCACCACGGCTCACCCCCATCAGCACAACGACCAGTGCGCCAAAGAGAATGAGCCTCCATTCCCCGGACGAGCGCAAGAACTCCGGCATGAGAACGATGACAATCGCGCCAATGACGGCACCCGGCAGGCTGCCAAGGCCACCAACCACAACCATGATCAGGATTTCGATCGACTTGTTGAAGGTGAAATCGTTCGGGTTGAGGTACCGGGCGTGATGCGCGTAGAGGGAGCCCGCGATTCCGGCCGTGAATGCAGCAACAAGGAAGCACTTGCTTTTGTAGTGGATGATAGAAATTCCGCAGGCGCGCGCTGCGTCTTCGTCCTGTGAGATTGCCCTCAACGCGCGGCCAAAGCGCGAGTGAGCCAGTCTGTCGAGCCCGAAATAAACGGCTGCCGTCACCGCCAAAATGAGAAAGTAGAGGTCACGTTCGGTTGTGAACTCGAAGCCAAAGATACTTGGCAGCGGTACGTTGAGCATTCCATAGCTCCCACCCGTCGCCCATTCCTCGTTGAGCATGAAGAGATAGATGATGATATTGAACCCGAGCGTCGCGACCGCAAGGCTCGAACTCGGCAGTTTCACGATCGGCACGAGCAACAAACTGCTGATCGCGGCGATCACTCCCGCCGCCAGGAACGCAAGGCCAAACGGCACGCCAAAGTGCAAGGTCAGGACTGCGGAAACATAGGCGCCGATACCGTAGAACGCACCCTGGCCCAGAGAAAGCAGGCCCGCCATACCCACCAGCAACTGCAACCCGAGCGCCAGAATCGCTCCGATCAACGCGACACCGAATACGTGTTGCCAGTAAGTATTCGTCTGGATGAACGGAGCGGCCACGAGCAACACTAAAACAAGAACTCTGACCGTGTTGGACTGCATGAGCCGCGCTCAAACCCTACGCCCCGCGCGTATGAAAATTCCCGACGGCGCCACTAACAGGATGGCGATTAAAACAACCATTCCGACTGCATCTTTGTAAGCTGTCGAGATCAATACGCCGGAAAACGTCTCAATGAGACCGAAGGCGAGTCCGCCGAGCATGGCGCCCGTAAGACTTCCGAGACCGCCCAGCGTGGCTGCGACGAATGCCTTGATGCCAGTGAGAAATCCCATATTAAACGAAGCGAAAAACAGCGATCCCAACAGCACGCCGGCAGCACCAGCCATCACGCCCGCCACTACGAATGTGTAAGTGGTGGTTTTCTTCACGCTGATACCCATCAACTGTGCGGCTTCGGCATCCTGCGCCGCGGCCTGCATCGCGATGCCAAGACGTGTGTAGCGAAAGAACAACTGCAACGCCGCCATCATTACGAAGCCGAGCACGACGATCCATATCAGCTGCGGGGAGATCGCGAAGCCGGCGATGTCAATTCCACGCGTATGGAACAGCGGCGGATAGCGCAGAGGCTCGGAGCCCCATACAAGCCGCGCCGCGTTCTGCAGAATGAGCGAGACACCGAGTGTCGAAATGACGATGTTGATGAGAGGCACGCGCAATGAACGCAGGGTCCGATAGATCGAGAGCTCGATCGTCACCGCCGCAACGCCTCCGCCAATCATGCCAACGAGCAGCACGACCCAGAACGGCAGATCGACCATCCACATCGCGGAAAGGCCCGCCATCGCACCAATCATCATCAATTCGCCCTGGGCGAAATGCAGAATCTCGGTGGCGCGAATAATTATCGTGATGCCCAGCGCAATCAGGCTATAGATGCAGCCGATCGCAAGCCCTCCGATAATGCCCTGAATGAACTGTTCGGAGGACATGACACTACCCTCGGCACCGCTTTAGATACTGAACCATACAATAATGGGGGTGGGCAACAAATTCTGCATGCGTATGCATTATCGATGGACGCGTTTTGTCGCCGCTAGACGAGAAGATTCAGATTATTCCACCATTGACGCCTATGATCTGGCCGGTAATCCAGCGCGCATCCTGTGATGCCAAGAAACCTACTACGTCTGCGATATCCGCCGGCTGGCCAAGTCTCCCGAGCGGCGTGATGGCAGGGGCCGTGTCACGCGAAAGTTGCGAGACCATCGCCGTATCGGTTGGCCCCGGCGCGACTGCGTTGACTGTAATGCCGCGAGCTCCGAGTTCCTTTGCAAGAGTCCTGACGAATTGCTCGACCGCCGCCTTGCTGCCGGCATAAAGCGCATGACCGGTCCGCCCCTGCAATACCATGTTGCTCGATACGCCGATAATCCGCCCGCCGTCGGAAACCTTTCGGGCGGCCTCGCGAAAAATCCAAAACGTCGCACGCGCGTTAATGGAAAAGATCCGGTCGTAGTCCTCTTCAGTTGTATCGACGACTGGCCGGCTCAGGTTAACGCCCGCAATTGCCGCCACGATATGAGGCGCACCGAAACGACGCCACGCCTGGTCGAACAGGCTGCCCACGAAATCAATCTGACGAAGGTCGCCCGCAATGAGCAAAACGCGATCGTGGGCGCCACCGATCTGTTCGATGATTCGTTCTGCCTGACCGTGTTCAGGCAGGTAGGTCAGGACAAGATTAGCGCCGTCGTTGAAAAACCGCTTGGCGACCGCAAGTCCTATCCCCTGTGAAGCGCCGGTGACGATGGCAGTTTTTCCGCTCAATTTTTTCGTCATCCTGAAACTCCGGCTCGAAATTTCATTGTCCCACAAGAAGTCAACACGAGCCGCCTTTTTGTGACAACCGCATCGGCCACGATGGTAATGGAAAAAATATCGTACAGGCGGTAAAAGGTCGCGGGGTCTTGCCGCCACCACATTCATGCTTGCGACCATGACAAAAAGACGGAAAATAGCAAAACGTCGCGTCCGCTCCGTCAGCGTCGAATTGCTTGGTAAGCGGCTGGGGCTTTCCCAGTCTACAGTTTCACGAGCATTCACCGACGCGGCAAGCATACATCCGAAAACGCGAAGCTAAATGGCTAAAGAGGATATATTCTTGCGACTTAACTCCGCACTTGTTCACGTCGGATCGGTCCGGGCCAACTCTGAGACAGGATAGACAGTATGAACGAAGACATCTCGGGTACTTCGATTTTCTTGAATATACTCGCCGTTCTAGGCTTTATTTCTTTTGCAAGGACGGCACCGCAAACAACAACCGAAATTTTTTGGATCGCAGGCGCAACCCTCACTGTCTTTGGTACTGCGCTTGTCGCTTTAGCCATCAAAAGGGAATGGGTCCGCGTGCTATCGGCGGTCCTCGTCCTTCTGGCGTTTGTTGCGCTGCGCCTCGCGCTGTAGAGACAAAGAGAAGATTGCCCGCTTCTTTAATTTCGGCAATTCAAAGTTCCGAGTCGGTTGTGGAGCAAAAACGGCGCGTACCCTTCTTCGGCTCTAGCAATCGAACCCAAGAGTTTTAGGAATTGAGCAAAGTGTTTTCTCCCGAACGGAGATAATTTCCGCACGCTGGCGTAGGCCGATAGGCCCACATATCCATAATAATGTCACAGCCGGGGATCGGCATCGGCGACGACGTGCGGACTGCGCCGAACGGAATCGGCGCGCCGGCGAGTTTCTCCTGCCAGATACGCAACGCCGGATACACCGAATGCAGGTTTTCGACAAAGTGGTGCGCCCGGACGACATTGGCGAGCGATGTTCCGCCGGCCTGACAGATGTCGCCGGCCGCGCCGAGGATAACCTTCATCTGACGCTGCGTGGGACCGCCGAGATAGCGCAGCCCGGCGGACGCACTCACATCAGGCAGCGCACCATCGGCATCGGCCGCATACAGCGCCGACAGGCAAAGCAGATCGCCGGCCCGCACCGCTGCGGGCCCGAGGCGCATTTGCGCCGAAGCCTCGTGCTTGATGATCTCCTTCTTGATTTTTCCTGCCTCGCGCACGCCGAAAATATTGATTTCGATTTTCGATTCGAGAAGCGCGAGCCCCTTGGTTGCCACGACTGTGATTGCGCACGGATTGTCCGCGAAATGGCTGTTCCAGACATCCATGAACTCTGGCAGATCGTTGATGTCGGTGAGATAGACCTGGGCCTTGATCG
>JBIOXP010000313.1:0-8183 GCA_044869705.1 Binatia bacterium
ACATAAAGCACGCGAAAAAGCGCGCTATTTGCAGACACGATGAAAAGGGCTTAGAAGTCGGGGGCGTTCATATTAGAGCAATTTCCGCTCTCAGACGCGGAGCCATGCGAGAATTGTAAAGTCGATCGGTTTAAACCGAGGTCGGAGAAGCGAAGTGGAAGAAGGAATCACGATTGCCAAGGTGCCGCATTGGTTGGAGCTCAAACCCGAGATGATGCCGCATCTCATCAGAGAGCACGGGAAGCTTGGGCGCACGCTGACCGAAGAAGAAACAGTCACGTTGCTACGGAGTTTGGGATTCGAAATTACTGCGGCGAAGTGATCAGGAACAGAATGATAGTTGGCGGCTGGCACCGCTATACCTGTCGAACCTTTGTTCAGGAGCATTGAGGATAAACGGAATGGCAACGACTGCTAAGGCTGGAGAAAAAATTTACCAGTGGGACCGTAATCCACGCATGCCAGCGCCGGCGCCGCCCGCGAACAGCTGCGATTGTCAATTTCATATCTACGGCGACCCGGCGCAGTTCCCACCGCGCGCCAGCGCGCCTTATGCGCCGATCGCCAGCGCGACATTCGAGGAAGCGCGGCGCATGCACAAAGCGCTCGGCTTTGGCCGCGGCGTCATCGTCCACAGCGCCGTGTACGGCAGCGATCATCGGCTTTTGCTGCACGCGCTCGAAGGGCTAAACGATCCGGCGCACTACCGGGCCATCGCCATTCTCGACGACCGCGTCTCCGAAAGCGAAGCGGCGCGGCTGCACGCCGCCGGCGTGCGCGGCGCGCGGTTCAACTTTGTCCGCGGCTTTGCGATCGAACAGCGCGAGGCCGAAGTGCGCCGCTCGATGGCGCGGCTGCGCGAAATGGGCTGGCATGCGCGGCTCCATGTCAACGGCGAAGATCTCCTGGAGAACTCGGCGCTTTTGCGCTCGATCAAAGATGTCCCGATGGCCATCGATCATTTCGGTCATGTCGGCTTCGAAGGCGGCATGCATCGTCCGGTGATCCGTTGGGTGCTGGATTCGCTCAAGCTCGAGAACTGGTGGATGATGATCTCCAACGGCAACCGCGATTCCAAAATGGAATCCGGCTGGGACGACGCCGTTCCATACGGCAGAGCGTTCATCGAAGCGGCGCCGGATCGTATCATCTGGGGCACGGACTGGCCGCACCCGCAATGGCGCAAGCGCATGATGAACGACGCCGAAGAAGTCGAGCTGCTCTATCGCTATGTCGACGGCGATCAGGCGTTGCTCAAGAAGATTTTGCTCGACAATCCGGCACGGTTGCACGGCTTTGGATGAAGCCCGCCTGCCTTCGGTTTTTCTCGCTAACTCCGAATCTTGGTTTGATCGTACCGCGCCGCCGCGCACCGATACCGCTCAGTTAAGTTGATAATCTCTCACGCTCTGAAATGGCACAACCACAACGGCGACGATTGTCAGAATCATCAGTGCGCCGCTCATCGCGGCGACTTCCGCTCCCGCAAGCGTGGCCAGCGCGGCCAGTTGAAACTGCCCAAGCTGCGGACCGCTATTGGTAAAGATGCTGTTGATCGCGGCCATTCGTCCGCGTAAATCGTCCGGAGTACTGAGCTGGTTGATCGTCGCGCGCAGAATGGCGCTGATCGTGTCGCCAATACCCGAGCCAATCAAGAGAAATATCGACAGCCAAAATAAATGCGACTTTGCGAAAAACAACAGGCATAAACCGTAAGTCGCCACGCCGAATAGAATCCAGCGCCCGGCACGGCGCACACCGCCCCAGAAGGTGAAGCCAATCGCGCCGAGCAAAGCGCCAACTGCACTCGCGGCATAGAGCACGCCCAAACCTTCCGGCCCGACGCTCAGGATGTCGCGCGCATAGATCGGAAACAGAGCGCGGACCGTGCCGAACATATTGGCACCGAAGTCCATCATCAGAAACGGAAAGATCACCGCGTGGTTCCAGACAAATTGAAACCCGACGCGAAGCGAGCTGAGACTAATCGTACGCCAGCCGCCGCGCTCGGAGAGTTGGGTGCGAATCAGGCCAAGTGCGCCGAGCATAATCAGCCACGATATAGCATCGACGGCGTAACAGGCTGCTGGACCCGCGAGCGCCAGCACGATACCGGCCACCGAAGGGCCGGCAATCGTCGCGATCTGCCGCTGGCTGCTGAAGATCGCCAGCGCCCGTGACAGGTCTTCTGCAGGCACGAGGTTGGTCACGATGGCTTGGCGCGAGGGAGACTCCAAAGAGCCGAATAATGCGAGCAGCGCGGTCACCGCATATAGCTTTCCCGGCGTGACCTGGCCGGTTGAACTCAAAAGCGCCAATGCTCCCGAAACAAAAAATAAGCTGCCTTGCGTCACCATCATCAATTTGCGCCGGTTCAGCGCGTCGGCCAGCAAACCGCCGAAGAGCAGGATGACCATCTGGGGCACCGCCCGGACTAATCCGATCAAACCGATCTGCAACGGCGAATTGGTGAGCTCGTAGATTTGCCATGCCATCGCCACCTGCGTGAACTGACTGCCAACGCTCGACAGGATCAGTCCAATCCAGAAAATTCGAAAATCACGATGCCGCAGCGCCGAGAACAGTCGCGAGGTCGGTCGAGGGGGCGAGCTCATGAAATTAAATTCGCCGCGCAACTCGGAAAAGCTGCCAGAAATGAAAGCGCCACACGTGCTGCACAATGAGAGCTATTTGAACGATGGATCGGGTTGTTTTTACCTTTGACAGCTCGGGCAGTAGTAGCCGCTCCGATTACCGATGGCGACGCGTTTGATCACGCGCGCGCAGGTTCGACATTCCTCGCCATCACGATCGTAGACTCGCAAATGCTTTTGAAATTCCCCTGCGCGGTCGTCGGCGTCGCGATAATCAGAAAATGATGTGCCGCACCAGCGAATCGCATCACGAAGCAGGCGCGGAATAGCTTCCGCTATGTTCTTGACCTGGGTGCGCGTGAGCCGCCGCGCTCGCGCCGTCGGCTTCACTCCCGCCCTCGCAAGAACCTCATTCGCATAAATATTTCCCAGGCCGGCGATAATCTGCTGGTCGAGCAAGAGATCGCGAATGCGGCGCGCGGAGTCGCGCGTAAAACCGAACAGATAATCGGCCGTAAGACGAGGATCAAACGGATCGATCCCGATATGGCGCAACTGTGGCAGCTCGAGCAAGTGCTCACGACGGCACACAAGGCTCAAGCCGAACCGGCGCGGATCGTGATAGCGAAGCTCAACGCCATTATCAAGCCTGACAATGATATGGTCATGCTTACGGCGCGCGCTCTCGGCTTTGACGCAGATCAATTTTCCGGACATGCCCAGATGAAACATCCACACTACACCGCCGGATACTTGCAGCAAGATATATTTGGCCGTGCGTGCGATCTCCTCGATTCGCCGACCCGCAAGACTGTGCAGTGCGCGGCGATCCACGGGCAGGCGCAAGCGCGGTTCAAGCACCTCCACGCGAGCAATGGTTCGCCCCACTAGGTGCGGCCGTAAGCTTCGGCAGACGGTCTCGACTTCAGGCAATTCGGGCATCTTCAGTTAGCGCTGATTATCAGCAATCGCTCTCAGCCGGCAAAAACGCGCAGCGCCGCGAAGCGACGGCCAAGGCGATGAATTCATCCACGCTTAGAGTCTCACCGCGGCGCGCGGGATCGATTTTTTCAGAGCGCAGCCAGCTTTCGATTTCCCCCCGTGGCTGCCCGAAATAGGCTTGGAGCGCATTGCCCAAGGTCTTGCGCCTTTGTCCAAAAGCCGCGCGCAGCAAATTTTGCAAGGCCGGAAAGTCTCCCGGCGCAATCCGCGGTTCAGCAAACAACTGAAACTTGAGTACCGTCGAACGCACCTTCGGACGTGGGAAAAAGGCCTCGGGTGAAACCGCCAGCTTATCCGTGACCCGGCCATGAATTTGGCACCAGACCGAGAGCGCGCCAAATTCCTTGGTGCCGGGTTTCGCGAGGATTCGGTCGGCAACTTCCTTTTGCAGCATCAAAACGAGCAAGGAAAAGTGCTCGCGTATCTCGAAAATCCGAAACAACACGGCCGTCGCAATGCTGTACGGAAGATTTCCGGCAACCTTGACCGGCGCTTTCGGCAGAAATTCGGCCGGCGCAAAATGCAGAAAGTCACCTTGGATCAGGTGCAACTTGGGATCGTCGCCCAAGGCGCTGCGTCGCAGTTGCTCCGCCAAAAACCGATCCAGTTCAATGGCCCAGACCTGCTGAGCGCGCTCGAGCAGCCGACGAGTCAAAAAGCCAAGTCCAGGACCGATCTCAAGAACGCTGTCACTCGGCTCGAGATCGAGTAAATTGATGATCCCGTCAATGACGCGCTCGTGGATCAGAAAATTCTGGCCGCGGCTTTTGCTCGGTCTAAAATTCGCGCCGCGCAAAGCCGCGCGAACTTCCTCATAAAGGCTCATTCGATCGATGCGCAGCTACAGATAGAAACATGTCGCGAAAAAACTCGCAATGCATCAATGGTGAACTCAGATTGTGACGAGAAACTTAAAGCGTGAGATCGGCGTCCGCATTCAGCGCGTAATCGTCGCGACGCCCACGGCTGAGCCAATGATAGCCGGCCAGAGCAATCATCGCTCCATTATCGGTGCAAAATTTGGGTGCGGGATAAAAGACTTGCAGTTGACTCTGGTTCGCCCGCTCGGTCATTTTCGCGCGCAATCGGCTGTTCGCGGCAACCCCGCCGGATAGGACAATCCTGCCGGTGTCGTGGGTCATAGCAGCTTTGATGGTCGGATCGATCAGCATGTCGACAACCGCTTCTTGAAAGCTTGCCGCGACGTCCTGTTTTTGCGCTTGGCGCTCGCGTTGCCCGCTATTAAGATAATGCCATACGGCGGTTTTGATGCCGCTAAAGCTAAAATCGTACGAGTTTTTTTTGAGCCGGGCGCGCGGAAACCGAATCGCCTCTGGATTGCCCTCCTTGGCGAGGTTGTCGATGATTCGCCCGCCGGGATACCCAAGCCCCATCATTTTAGCGACCTTATCGTATGCCTCGCCCGCCGCATCATCGCGTGTCCCGCCCAAATGAAAATAGTCGCCGAGGCCATTGACTCGGTAGAGCAGCGTGTGACCTCCCGAAGCCAGGAGTGCGAGGTAAGGAAACTCCACCTCGTGCTCGAGTTGGATTGCGAGCAAATGCGCTTCCAGATGATTGACACCGACGTAAGGTATTCCCGATCGAAAAGAAATCCCTTTGACTACTGAGAGTCCCACCAGCAAAGAGCCGACGAGACCGGGACCATAGGTCACGGCCATGCCGTCTAAATCCGCCAATTTCACTCCGGCATTTGCAAGCGCCGCATCGACAATCGGCAGGATGCTCCTGATGTGCTGGCGCGATGCAAGCTCCGGCACCACGCCGCCGTACGCACCATGAACTTGATCCTGTGAAGATACGATGTTGGAGAGAATCTTCTTGCCGTCCTCTAACACCGCGGCCGCTGTGTCGTCGCAGGAGGTTTCCACTCCGAGTGTCAGCATCGAAGACAAAGCCTATTTCCCGGAAAATGAGTTTTCGGCTTTTAGCCGGAGCAATCCTTCCGTAGCGGTACGATTGCCCGAGTTCAGGCGCACTGCTTGCTGATAGCTCGCTTCGGCGCTTTGCAGTTGGCCGAGAGCTCGGTAATTCTCGCCCCTGAGCGCGTGAACCTCTGCAACCCAGAAGGGCTCGTTCGCCAAGCGCGACTCGGCAATATTAAGAAAATTGAGCGACTCCCGATAACGTCCGAGTTGATACTGCGCCTTGGCCAAGTAAAAATATCCGTACGGATTGCTTGAGTCGATGACAATGGTTCTTTCCAGCCGCGTGAGCGCTTTGGCTGGATCGCCGCTATCGAGGAGCTTTTTGCCTTCATCCGTGAGACGCAAAGAGGCGGCGCGCTGCGGCGTGACTCCGGGAGTAATCTTCGCGAGCAACGAGCTGTCATCAGGCAGCGGCGGCGGTGTTTCTGGTGCCGGCGGGATTTCAGGGGCATTCGGCAACGACGCAGATTCTTTCGTCTCTTTGCCTAAGCCGCGCTCGGTCTGCGGTTTATTCTTGAGGTCCTGCTCCCGAATGTTTGGTTCCTGAGGCAGCGGCTTTCGCGGACTTTCAAGCGGCGCCGAAGGAGGAGGCGCAGGAGGTGGTGGTGGCGCGGGCGGTGGAGTCCGCAAAACGGGATTACTGGGCGGCGGAACGGGAATTCGATATGGGCGCGGCGGCTCGCATGCCGCGCACGTTAATAGCAAAGCAATACCGCCAGCCAAAAAACCCCGTCGACGATCAAAGCCAGCCATCGCCGGAAACCATCATAGCGGTTCCGAAGAAGCGCGGGCAGGCACAGCCACCGGTGGTGGACAGGGTGTGATCGTGCCTTCCGGTCCCGGCTCACAACTGTTGGGCGCCTCTTCGCTTCCGGGCATGGGAGCGGGCGGGACAAAATCGGCCACCGGCATGCTGGCGGTAGCGCTCTTCATAAAATCAGTCCAAATCGGCAGCGCAGCCTCCGCCCCGGACAGGTTCAACTTGCTTGGACCGTCAAAGCCGACCCAAACAACGGCCAATAAATCCGGCGTATAACCGACAAACCAGGCGTCTTTGTAATCGTTGGTCGTGCCCGTCTTTCCGGCTGCCGGACGAGTAAATCCCCAGCGGCGTGCCATCGCTCCGGTTCCCCGATCGAGCACTCCTTTCAGGAGGTCATTCATCAGGAAAGCGAGCTGTGGCGAAATCACCTGCTCGCTGCGCACGTCATGCTTCTCCAAAACTTTGGTATTTTGATCAATCACATTGCGAACCGCCAAAGGGCGCGGCCGCACGCCACCGTTAGCCAAAGTCGAATAGGCGACGGCGACTTCGAGCGGCGTCACCTCCGCGGCGCCGAGCGCAAGCGACGGCACCGCCGGCAATGGGCTTTGGATGCCGAGTCGATGCGCAACGTCACGCACGCGGCGAATCCCGACATCCTGCGCCACCCGGCTGGTCGCGGAGTTGAGCGAATTCTCCAAAGCGCGGCGCAAGGTCACCGCGCCGAAATACTCGTTACGATAATTGCTCGGCTGCCAGTCCCGACCGTCGTAGCTCCAGGTGAATTGACTGTCATTGATAATTGTATCCGGCGTGTACTTAATCCCGCTTTGCCCACCATACATGAGTGCGGCGAGATAAACGAACGGTTTGAAGACCGAGCCCGGCTGGCGCCTGGCTTGGAAAACACGATTGAACTGCGACTTGGAATAGCTTCGTCCGCCGACCATCGCCTTGATCTCGCCGGTTTGCGGGCGCAGCACAACAATCGCTCCTTCCAGGCTATCCTCACCTTTCCGTCGTAATGCCGGGTGCGCGGCTTCGAGCTTGTTCAAGCCTTCCGCCAGAGCGCGCTCGGCGATTTTTTGCAGCTGTAAATCAAGACTGCTGAAGATTTTCAGTCCTTCTTTCGTAAGAACCGCGTTGGAATAGTTTTCTTCCAGCTCGCGACGCAGATAGTCGACATAAAAAGGCGCGTCGTTGGTGATCTTCACGAGCGGCCGCTGCGGCAGTTTTTCCCGGAGCGCGGTGTCATACTCCTTGCGTGTGATAATTTGATCATCGACGAGCTTGGTCAGGACGACGTTGCGGCGCCGCGTGGCCGCCTCATAACTTCGGTAGGGAGAAAGCCGATTCGGCGCACGAATCAATCCAGCGAGCAACGCGCATTCACCGGTCGTCAGATCCGACAGAGGCTTGCCGAAATAAAACTGCGCGGCTTCCCAGACGCCGAAAATCCCCTGCGAGCCTTTTTGCCCAAGATAAATTTCGTTCAGGTAATTTTCCAGGATGGTGTCCTTCGAATACTTACGCTCGGCGATCAGCGCCATCATCGCCTCGGGGATTTTTCGGCTCATCGTGCGCTCATCCGACAGAAAAAAATTTTTCACCAACTGCTGGGTCAAAGTGCTCCCACCCTGTTGATAGCTCATCGTGCGCAGGTTGACCCACATGGCGCGCAGAATGCCGACTGGATCGATGCCGTGATGTCTGTAAAAACGTTCGTCTTCGACGGCTAAAATCGCTTTCACCAGCAGCGGCGGCACGTCGGCGAGTTTGACCAGCCGGCGTTCCTGCCAGATTCGTTCATAGAGTCCGGTGACCAGTTCGGGCTCGAGCTCGAGTGAATACATTTCCTGTCCCGTAGCAAGGTTT
>JBIOXP010000314.1:0-2790 GCA_044869705.1 Binatia bacterium
TGATCGAGGGTGCGCGGCGATACGGAACTAGGAAGTTGCTCTATCTGGCGAGTTCCTGCATTTATCCGAAATTTACCGAACAGCCGATGCGTCCCGAGGCTTTAATGAGCGGCAAGTTGGAACCGACCAACGAGCCGTATGCGATTGCAAAGCTGGCAGGAGTCTATTTGTGTCGAGCTTATCGGCAGCAGTTTCAGGCGAATTTCATTACGGCCATTCCGGCCAATGTTTTCGGGCCTAGTGATGATTTCAGCTTGGAAGATTCCCATGTGATTGCAGCGTTGATGCGGAGAATGCACGAAGCGAAAATCTCTGGTCAAAGCGAAGTCGTCATCTGGGGCAGCGGCTTGCCGCGCCGCGAATTCATTTTCGCCGAAGACATCGCTGATGCCAGTATTTTTCTCATGGACCACTATGACGAAGCAGAACCCGTGAATGTCGGCGTCGGGGCGGATTGGTCCATTCGAGAATTGGCGGAGATGATCGCCGAGGTTGTGGGATTTGCAGGAAATCTGGTGTTTGATCGGAGCAAGCCCGATGGCATGCCGGCCAAGCTTCTCGATTCGAGCGTTCTGCAGAAAATGGGCTGGCGACCGAAAACTTCGCTCAAAGAAGGTTTGATCAGGACTTATCAATGGTTTGCTCAGGAAGGGACGATTCGAGAGCGAAATGCAAGCGCGGTTTTATAGGGCTTTATACCGGATTCGGCGCGTCGAAGAGGAAATTGCCGCGGTTTACCCGAGCGACAAAATAAAGAGCCCGGTGCATCTTTCGATCGGCCAGGAAGCGGTTTCCGTTGGCGTTTGTGAAGCACTCCGTCCTGACGATGTGGTGTTCGGCAGTTATCGAAGTCATGCACTGTATTTGGCCAAAGGGGGTAATCTGCGCCGAATGATCGCTGAGCTCTACGGCAAAGCCGATGGTTGCGCCAAAGGCAAGGGCGGCTCGATGCATTTGATCGATACTCAAGCCCGAGTAATGGGAGCTTCAGCCGTGGTCGGGACGACGATTCCTCAGGCGGTCGGATTCGCTTATGCTGTCAAATTGCAGCGCAAAGATTCTGTCGTGGCGAGTTTCTTTGGCGATGGGGCGGTCGACGAAGGCGTCTTTTACGAGAGTCTGAATTTTGCCGCACTCAAAGCACTGCCGATTATTTTTGTTTGCGAAAACAACCGCTACGCGATTCACACTCATCAATCGAAGCGTCAAAAGCTGGACAACATTTGCGAGCGGGCCCGGGCGCAGGGCATCCCGGCAGAACAGATCGCGAATAACGACGTGCAGCGTATTTACGAATGCATCAGCCAGTCTGTCGGACAGCTTCGGGCGGGAAATTCGGGTCCATTCTTTTTCGAATGTTTGACCTACAGGCTCAAAGAGCATGTGGGACCGAACGACGATTTTCAGCTCGGCTACCGAACGCGAGAGGAAGCTGAGGCCTGGCTAAAGAGCGATCCGATCGAACAACTGCGCGCTCAGCTCGATCCGGCAGAGCGGCGGCGCATCGAGAAAGAAGTGGAAGCTGAAATCAAAGATGCTTTTGGTTTCGCGGAGCAAAGCACGTGGCCCGAGCCGTCGGAGCTTTACACGGACGTCTATGACAAGTGAAATGAAACGCGAACTGTCGTACGTCGATGCCGTTCGGGAAGCAACCGAGCAGGAAATGGCGCGCGATTCATCGGTGATTCTGTTTGGCTTGGACGTCGATGATCCGAAAGCGATCCAGGGTACGACGCGCGGATTGTTGGAAAAATTTGGCCCCGAGCGAGTGTTCGGCACGCCGCTTTCGGAAGATGCCATGACTGGAGTCGCCATTGGCGCGGCTCTGGCCGGCTTGCGCCCGGTTCATGTCCATATTCGCATGGACTTCCTGATGCTCGCGATGAACCAATTAATCAACATCGCAGCCAAAAGCCGTTATATGTACGGCGGCCAAGTGCAGGTGCCCGTTGTGGTGCGGTCGATGATCGGCAAGAGCTGGGGACAGGGCGCGCAGCACTCGCAAGGACTGTATTCGTTTTTCATGCACGTGCCGGGACTGAGAGTGGTGGCGCCGACCACTCCGTATGACGCAAAAGGCTGTTTGATTTACGCCATCCGTGACAATGATCCCGTGATGTACGTGGAGCATCGTATTTTGCATTTTCAACGAGGCCCGGTGCCGGAAGCCTCGTATACAGTTACCCCTGGGAAAGCCCGCATTACCGCAACTGGCTCCGACGTGACACTCGTTGGAATTTCCTACATGCAGATCGAGTGTCTACATGCGCGCAAGTATCTGGAAGCCGTCGGTATAGATGCCGAGGTCATTGATCCGATCTGGTTGAATCCCTTGGACATCGACACAATTGTTGAATCGGTGCGCAAAACAGGTCGGCTGTGTGTTGTCGATAATGGTTGGGTCACCTGCGGAGCGAGCGCTGAGATCGTTGCGCTGGTGGTCGAGCGTTTACAACAGATCCGGCCGGTGGTGGTGCGGAGGTTGGGGTTCGCCCCGGTGACTTGTCCACCCACTCCGATCCTAGAGAATCTCTATTACCCAAACGCAACCACGATTGCCTCCGCGGTCTATGACCTCGTCAGAGGGGGTGATAGCGGCTGGATGCCCGAACAGCGCCGCGATCTTCAGGAGATCCAGTTTCGCGGACCTTTTTAGCGCTAATGAGCTGCCGGGAAGAGTTAAATTGGCCGCTGATGCGGAACAACATCCAGCAAACGGATGTAGACGCGCTGGTCAGCTTTTTAAAACCCGAAGTGCCGATTCTTACTCAGGCAAGCCAAGTGGAAGCC
>JBIOXP010000315.1:0-3318 GCA_044869705.1 Binatia bacterium
ACTGCCAAATACAATAATGCAAACTACCGGTTGTCGCTGTTCTATGATCTCGCCAAGAGCTCGGTCATTCGCATGGCTTGGTCGCAGGCGCAAGAGCTTCGCTCCCTTCAGTGCACCGCCGTTGCCCTGACTCCCGGCTGGCTGCGTTCCGAGATGATGTTGGATGCCTACGGTGTCAGCGAAGCAAATTGGCGTGACGCCGTCGCGAAGCAACCGCACTTCGTCATCACCGAAACGCCACGCTACGTCGGCCGTGCCGTAGCGCATCTTGCTGGAGATTCCGATGTGGCGCGCTGGAGTGGTCAGTCGCTTTCGAGCGGCCAACTGGCTAAGGTCTATGGCTTCACTGATTTGGATGGGTCCCAGCCCGATGCTTGGCGCTACGTTGTTGAGGTCCAGGATGCCGGCAAACCAGCGGACGCAACCGGATACCGATAACCACGTGGCCCGCTCAATAACGGCAAGTCGCTAACGTAGAGAAAAGTCTCCGTTGGTACGTCGAGGTTCTCGGGTTCACAGCGAATCCGTTTCATTAAGCGATGAGACGGAACATTCGGTTTATATAAACTCCCCGCTGTGTGATCTGGTAAAATGGCCTGATTGGCTTTTCTCTGATTTTTCCGTGTGGTAAGAATTCATATGATTTAGCAGAATACACCCGGTCGAATTCCTAATCGTGGGGTGGTGCGTTAAAAAAGTCCTACACGGGAGTAAAAACAGGGGAGTCGCGCCAAATGATAGTGTCGAGCAAAGATTTTGTCACCGAAATTCAGCGCATGGTGCGCGCGAAGCATTCCAAAAATCATCCAATCATCGGCATGATCGAGGAAGGCAAGCTCGACCGCGAGCAGCTCAAAGGCTTCGTCGGCCAGTTTTATCTTTTTTTTCCCAAGCCGTTTCCCAAGCCGATCGCGGCGATGTTGAGCCGCTGCCCTGACGATCCGGAGATGGAAAAAATGTGGATCGAGAACGTTGTCGAAGAAGGGACGGGCGAGATCACCGGGACGGATAGTCACAAAGGATTGTTTATCCGTTTTGCCAACGCCTGCGGCTACAGCAGGGAAGAGTTGGACCGCGTCGAACCGTTGCCGGAGACGGAGGCGTTTCTCGACTGGCGTGAACTACTGATGTACCAAAGAAGCTGGTTGGAACTTTATGCCTGCCAGGGATTTTGCCTCGAAGGGACCGCCAACGAGCGCATGACGCGCATCGTCAACGGCTTGACTAAACATTACGGCTTCGAGCGTGAATCGGAAGATATCCGCTATTGGACGCTGCACATGGGCGTCGACGAAGAGCATATGAAGGTCGGGCCGCTCGCGGTGGAGCGTTACGCTGTGAGCGAGCCGCAACAAGTGACGGTGCGCGCTTCGGTGCAAAAAACCCTGGATCAATTTTGGCTCGCTTTCGACGGCATCAAACGCGCGTTCGTCGACAAAGACCCTATTTATGCGCGCTGGCGCAACGATAAGTAACGAGGGAGTTCAAATATGGAAATGGTCGATCTGTCGCGGCTGATTTATGACGGTATGCCGAAGATCCCGATCTTGCCGGAAGTTCACGTGCAAAAGTTTTTGAGTTTGGAAAAAGGTCATCCGTTAAACGTGACCGAATTGTCGCTGCCATGTCACGCCGGCACGCACGTTGACGCGCCGATTCACATCGTGCCCAACGGTAAGTCCATCGAACAGCTGCCGCTCGATGCATTCGTAGGGCCCGGGGCGGTTATCGGTGTTAAGAAAAAAGGCGGCGAAGAAGTGACGGCAAAAGATCTTGAGGCCTCGGGCGTGCCGGTCAACCGCGGCGATATTCTGATGCTCTACACCGGCTGGGACGATAAATTCGATAGCCCGGACTACAATCTTCATCCGTATTTGTCGGTAGACGCCGCGGAATGGATGGTGCAAAAGGGCATCAAGTTGTTCGGCATCGACTGCATCACGGTGGATTTGCCGACGCCGCTCAGACCGAAGGGATTCGATTTTCCAGTGCACAAAACCTTGCTGGGCAATGAAGTCTTGATCGCCGAGAACGTCGCCAATCTCGGCAGCATCGTCGGCAAGCGCACGCGCATCATGGCGCTGCCGCTGCGTATCAAGGGCAGCGACGCCGGCCACGCGCGCATCATCGCGGAGATCTTGAACTGATCCTATGGCGCTCACCAAACCGATCAAAGGAATCATCGGCGCTTGTTTGACTCCGTTCGACGACAGCGATCGGGTTAACTATAAAGCATTGGAGAAAGAAATCGATTTCATCGTCGCCGATTGCGACGCGATTACGATCGCCGCGGTCGAAGCCGCCGAGTACACCATGCTCACGCGCGACGAGCGCAAAGAAGTTTTAAAAGTCGCGACTGAAATGGTGAACAAACGCGTGCCGGTGATCCTCGGTTGCTCGAGCCCGTCGCCGAAAGAGGTTTTGGATTTGGCGGAGTATTCAGCAAAAGTCGGCGGCGATCTAGTGCAAGTGTTGATGCCGTTGCGGCCGTGGGGTGGACAGCCGACGATCGCCGAATTGATGGAATTTTACACCCAGGTTGCTTCAGCGAGTCCGTTGCCGGTGACCTGCTATCACAATCCCGGGCCCGGTGCCGATCCGCCCCAGGACGCGTTCGTAAAAATTAGCGAGATCGACAACATTCGCTACTTTAAGGAAAGCTCGAGAGATATAACGAAAATATCCCGATTAATCGAACAAATCGACCTTGCAGGGCGCGGCCATTATTTCACCACGATGCAGCCCCTCTTGGTTACCTTGATGCTCGGCGGCTCGGGCGCGACGATGCCGCCACCGGGAACGCGCATCGGCTCACAGATCGTCAAGGCGTTCAGAGCAGGGGATTTGGAGCGAGCTCGTTTTTGGGCGCGTTGTTACGCGCTGTTTCCCGGCAAGTGGGCTGCGTATGGCTTGCCGCCGGTGATGAAGTCGGCAATGAAGCATTTCGGCATCGATATCGGCAACCCTTGCCGGCCCTACGCTCCCGTGAGCCCGCGCGATCACGCGCAGATCGGCCAATTTTTGCGGCAAGTCGGCTTGATCGGCGAAGCGGGGCCGACGCCTCAAGCTTTGCTCGATGCTCAAGACACACTCCGGCAGGAAGACACATTCCTGCGTTAGCGAATCAGATTCGGAGAGTTGCAGAATTAGCAGGGCGCCAACGGCGCGCTGACAACGCAGCGATTTATGGAATGGATCAAATATCTGTCGGATAAACTGGTCATCTGGTTATTGCGAGCCTCTTCGCGATTCGGCAAAGAGCTGACCCCTGATGGCAAGCGAGAGCAGGAGCTTTGGCGCGAACAGCGGCTGCGGAAT
>JBIOXP010000316.1:0-7754 GCA_044869705.1 Binatia bacterium
GTTCATCAAGTGAAACCATCTTTACGTCCATTTTCTCCGCAATTTTGGCATCGAGATAGGGATCGTAAGTTTGCACGTTGAGTCTCATGCCCTGAGCGCGCGGCGCCACCTGTTTGCCCACATGACCGAGGCCGACTATGCCCAGAGTGCGGCCTTGAATGCGATAGACGCGGCCTCGGTAGGCATGCAATTCCGCGGTATGACGACGCCATTTGCCTTCGCGCACGTACTGATTCATGCGCATGAGCTTGCGTGAAATGGCAATCAACAGGCCGATGGCCTGCTCGGCAACTTCAATGGAGTTACAGCCGGCGGCATTACAAATGATTAGGCCGTTGTCCCTGGCGGCCTTAAGGTCCATGCGGTCAACCCCGACACCCGTGCGCGCAACAACTTTCGTCCGTTTGAGCTGAGAAATGATTTCGCGAGTGAGCGGTACTGAGCCGTGCATGATGATACCGTCCGCATCTTTGCCCATTTCGACGACTTCCGCGTCGTTCGTGGGCCGGCGAATCGTCATATCCGCATCGATTTCGGACAAAACCGGCTTGATCAAATTCACCGGCACGTCATTGCTGCCAAAATAGACTACGTGAAATTTGCCCATGAAACTTAAACCTCCAGTCCATACAGGCGCACCGGATTGTCCCACAAAATTTTCCGGCGGGCTTCAGTCGATATCTTATTATTTCGCGTCAAATCGCCCACCGTCCGCAGCGGAAACTTGCCGATGCAGTCGCTGTGCGGGTAATCCGTCGCGATGGTCAAATAATCCGCGCCCACATGGTCGATAAACACGGGTGCGAGTTCTTCGCCAGCTTCACAGCTTGCCCAACATTGGCGTTTGAAATAGTAACTCGGCTTTTCTTTTGTACTCTTCGCCCGGCCGTACCCGTCGTGCTCCCAGTGCTCATCCATGCGCTCGAGCCAGAATGGCACCCAGCCGCAGCCCGATTCCAGATACGCCACCTTGAGCCTGGGAAATTTTTCCAACACGCCATCGGCGCAGAAATTCAAGCTGGCGAGCATCTGCTCGAGAGGGTGACAGGCGATATGACGGCCGAACTCGCTGTAGCGGTCCGAACCACATTGCTCCAGCACAGTGCGCGCGCCTTCGTGGACACAGATGGCGACGCCAAGATCGGCGGCGGTTTCGTAGATCGGAAAATAATCAGAGCTCGAGAGTGTACGACCACAGAGCTTATTGGGCCGCCAAAAAATTCCGACATGCCCGAGCTTCTCTTTCGCGAACTTGAGCTCCTCGACCGCGCGAGCGGGGTCTTGCAACGGGATGAGACACACGCCGTACAGGCGTTTGGGATCGTAGCTACAATAGTCAGCGAGCCAGCTGTTGTATGCGCGGCAGATCGCCGCGCTCAGCTCCGGATCGAGATTATCCCGCCACATGATGTAAAGACCCAACGTCGGGAAGAGCACGCTAACATCGACGCCTTCACGATCCATATCGCGAATGTTCGAAGCGGCATCGAAATTAGACGCGAGGGCTTCCGCGAAGGTTTCGCGCCAGCGCTTCGAGGCGCCGAAAGTAAATCCGTAATCTTCCTGCTTGACTCTCGGGCGCATTCGGTCGGCATCGGAAATCGCTTCTCCGTCAATCGACCGGCGCGACTGGTTGGGGCCTTCGATTTTCACACGGCCGCGAAACTTCGCGGGCAGATAGTTGTCGTATAGGTTGGTCGGCTCGAGCACGTGGCGATCAGCATCGATTACCCTGAAATTATCTCGCATAGGGCTTTCTCCTTCGCATCGTCTGCGCAGCGATGAACATCGCCGCACGAACCAGTTTTATTAAATAGGCTGAGTCAGCCGAGGAAATCAACCGCGATGAGCGGCAAGGCGAGACGCGTGAGCGAAATAACAGCGCTGAATAGGACCTCAGTTGCCTGGCGTAGACGGCGGCGGCGGCCTCGTAGTAGATTGACGCGCGATGAACGTCCGGCGCACGCGTTTGACCACCGGTTTGATTTTACTGACGTATGTTTCGACGCATCTGATCAATCATGCGCTGGGCTTGATCTCGCTCGAGATGATGGAGGCCGGCCGAATTTGGTTCCTCGCGTTGTGGCGTAATCCGGGCGGAACGGCGCTGCTCTATGCGTCTTTGCTGACGCATTTTTCTCTTGCTCTCTGGTCGCTTTATCAGCGGCGTCACCTGCGGATTCCTTTGTGGGAAGCGCTGCAATTGACCCTCGGTTTGTCGATTCCGCCACTGCTTTCGTTACACTTTGTCGGCACGCGCATGCAACACGAATGGTTTGGTGTAGAGGATTCGTACTCTCTGCTCGTTTTGACGTTATGGCATGCCTCGCCGTGGGACGGATTAAAGCAAACCGTTCTGATCACCGTCGCCTGGCTGCATGGCTGCATCGGCATTCACTTCTGGCTACGGTTTCGGCCGTGGTATCGCCGTTACGCGCCAATTTTTCTCGGTTGTGCGCTGCTGGTGCCGGTGCTTGGGCTCTTGGGATTTAGCCAGGCTGGTCATGAAGTCGAGAACCGGATCGAGCGCGATCCTGATTGGATCCAGAAAGTTTTGCGAGAATCCAGGGTTCCGCCACGGAGTCAACGGGAACCTCTGTACCGTCTCGATGATGCAATCATAGCGACGTATGCGAGCCTGATTGCTTTGACACTGGTCGCCCGGATCATGCGCGACATATTCGAGCGCCGCAGTAGAATCCGCATTACGTATGCCGGCGGGCGAGAGGTCTACGTGCCGCGCGGGTTTTCGGTTTTGGAGGCGAGCCGCTTTGCCGGGATCCCGCATACGTCAGTGTGTGGCGGTCGCGGCCGCTGCTCTACCTGCCGCATTCGGGTGAGCGAAGGACTTGCTAAACAGCGGCCGCCCAGCCCCGCGGAAGCAAGGGTGCTGCAGCGCATCGGTGCGCCGCCGAATGTTCGTCTGGCGTGCCAGTTGCGGCCAGTGGAAAACGTCTCGATAACTCCGCTCGTGCCGGCTGAAGGGCATACCATTGTCGGCTATGCTCAGCCGTCTTATCTCGCGGGGCAGGAACGAACCATTGCAGTCTTGTTCGCCGATTTGCGCACTTTCACCGGAATTGCGGAACGAAAGTTGCCCTATGATCTGGTTTTTCTGCTGAATAGCTATTTCGATGCGGTGGGACAGTCGATTACCGGCGCCGGCGGTTTCGTAGACAAATTCATCGGCGATGGTGTTATGGCTTTGTTCGGTGTCGAAACCGGACCGATGGACGGCTCCCAAAAAGCTTTAGCTTCGGCCCGACGGATGGTCGATCACGTGGAAGCGTTAAGCCGCGCGCTCGCGGCGGAGCTCACGGAACCGCTCAAGATCGGTATTGGCATCCACTGTGGCCCTGCGGTGGTTGGCCGCATGGGATACGGGGCAACAGTTCATCTCACGGCTATCGGCGATACCGTCAACGTGGCGAGCCGGCTCCAGGATCTAACCAAACAATTTTCTTGCCAGCTGGTGATTTCGGAAGAAGTCGCGCGCCAAGCGGGTTTGAATGTGAGCGGATTGCCCAGGCACGAGATTACCGTGCGGAATCGCCGTGAAGCACTGGCCATTTTCGTGATCGAAGATCTCAAAGGGTTGGCGATCGACGACCTTGCTGGGTCGGAGAAAACTGGAACTGTATTGCCCTTATAACCAGTCGATCTAACCGTCACGACAGCACTGAATTTACCTCTCCCTTGGGAGAGGATTGAGGCGGGGACATTCCGCTTTGGCCTGCCCTCACCGTTGCCTCGGACGCAGGGAGAGGGAGTGTGCCAGCCGGACATGGTTTACCGTGCCCGAGGGCGTAATGCCGGTAATTCATACGTTGCAAAGCCGGTGGGATTGTACATCGAATTATATTCAACCAGTAAAGACCACAGCGTTGCGCGGCTAGCTCTCGTGGGATATCGAAACGAGGAATTCTGATCGAGTGGCGCTGCGCCGAGTTAGAAATCTGAGCGAACGAGGCATGAAGATGACATTGGATCTCACTAAGACCTCGGCTTACAGCGACACGACGCCCTACGAAGTCTGGCAACCTCATCGCGGATGTGAAAGATTTCGGCCTCAAAGATCGAAGTTTGCGCGGTCAGGGAGCTACGGCAATCCGCCTTACAATACGATGAGCGCGCACCTCGAGCTGTAAACAATGAGCCGATTGCTCAGCTAATGTCGAGATCGAGGTTAAGTCAGGCGGCAAGCAGATCGAGGATGAGGATGAAGATCCAATCGTGCCGCAGTTTCAGGAGGCGTGCGATAAAGCCGGTGTGAAAAACCTGATGGAAAAATAGTATAAGAAATCGGCGGCAGGCAGCGAGATAATTTTGGTGAAGAACAGGAGGTTCCATGATCAAGACAAAAGGTATTTATCATATGGGCATCCCGGTAAATGACGTGGAGCGCGCCGTCAAGTTTTACACCGAGATTTTAGGCATGACGATCGCCAAGCTCAATCGGGACGATATGGGCGATCACCTGAATCGCGCCGATCTTCGCTCCGGAGATTCCATGGTGGTGCTGTTCCAACGGCCGACGCCCATGGAAAAAGATGCGCTCAAGGAAGACGGCGCGACGCACCAGGCTTTCACGGTGTCCCCGGAAGATTTCGAGCTGGCGGCAAAAAAAATGAAAGAATGGGGGGTGAAAGTTTACGACATTCCAACCGTCGAGCGGCCTACCGGACGAGGTTTTTACTTTTTTGATCCGGACGGTAATCTGCTGCAGCTCTACGCGCCGCCAAAAACCCCTGGGGCGTCGTGAAGCAATTCAGAGTCGTCGGCAAACCGCTGCCGCGGCTGGATGGCGCTGACACCGTCACCGGCCGCGCCACCTACACCGTGGATCTCACCCTGCCGGGCTCGCTCCACGCGAAACTTTTTCGCAGTCCTTTTCCTCACGCAAAGATTCGCCGTCTCGACGTAAGTCGGGCGCGCGCGTTGCCTGGGATCGTGGCCGTCCTCACAGCAGACGATGCGCCGCGGAAGCGTTTCGGCTTCGGCGTTCAGGACGAAGAACTCTTCGCGCGCGAAAAGGTGCGCTATGTCGGCGACGTCGTCAGCGCAGTTGCCGCCATCGACGAGGCGACCGCGGATCAGGCACTCGAACTCATCGAGTGCGATTACGAAACGCTCCCTGCTGCGCTCACTGTCGATGCGGCGCTCAGCGAAAACGCGCCTCTGGTTCACGAGGAACTGGACGCTTATCGCCTGAACACGGTGCTCGCGCGCGATTGGCATCCGGTTTACGGCACCAACATCGCGCACCAAACTTCCTTTTTCAAAGGCGACATTGATCGCGGCTTTGCCGAAGCCGACGAAATCTTCGACGATACTTTCCGCTCGCAACAGGTGCAGCATTGCTCCCTGGAACCGCATGCGGTCGTAGCCGAGTGGAACGGCGACCGCTTGACGCTCTGGACCAGCACGCAGAAAGTTTTTCTGGTGCGCTCGGGTTTGGCTGATCTGTTCAATCTACCGGAAGATAAAGTCCGCGTCATCGGCAGCAAAATCGGCGCCGGCTTCGGCGGCAAAAACGCCATGCGCCTAGAACCCTACGCCGCGGCGCTAGCGCTCAAGACCGGAAAACCGGTGCGGCTCGTCAATAGCCGCGCCGAAGAATTCTTCGCGGCCGCCGGGTCCGTTCCGGCGATCGTGCGCGTAAAAACCGGGGTCAAAAAAAACGGCACGATCACCGCGCGGGCGATGGAATTTACCTGGGATACCGGCGCCTACGCCGAAGGCTTGGCCGGCAGCAATCGCGCTCTCAAAGACGGCGTCGGACCGTATAAGATTCCGAATATCCGGGTCAGCTCGACCTTAGTTTACACCAACAAGCTGCGCGGCTGCCCGTTTCGCGGCCTCGGCATTCCCGAGGCGGTGTGGGCCGGCGAATCGCAGATGGATATGATTGCCCAAAAGTTGGAACTCGATCCGGTGGAGCTGCGCCTGAAAAACTGCCTCGACACCGGCGCCGAAACGCCGGCGGGCGATCGCGCCAATCACATCGCGCTACGCGATTGTCTTCTGAAAGTCTCCGATGAACTCAAGCGCTGGAAGAAGCGCGCTCCCGCCGATCACGGCTTCGGCGTCGCGCTGCTGCACAAATCGCCAACGACTTCGGCGTCCTCGTCCAATGCGCGCGTGCGCATCGCAGCGGATGGTGAGGTTGAGCTTTTTATCGGCGCAACGGACGTTGGCGGCGGCACGGGTACGAGCCTCGGGCAAATCGTCGCCGAAGAATTGCATGTGCCCCTCAGCGAAATTCGTGTCATCATTGCGGACACCGAGCTGACGCCTTTCGATCACGGCACGTATTCGAGTCGGGTGACACCGTACGTCGGCGCGGCGGTCAAGCTCGCGGCCCTCGATGCGCGCCGACAGATCGCTCTTAAAGCGGCGCAGCTTTGGAACGTGCGGAGCGAAAAAATCCGTTTCGACAAAGGCAAGATCAGCGCCGGCGGCCAACGTTCATTAGGAATAAACGAACTGTTGGCGCAAACAGAAACGGCAGAAATTGTCGGCGTCGGCGCTAGTCAGAGCAAGCGACTCTGGGCTGAAGATGCGACGAAGCAAGCGAGCAACACGAGCGCGCCAGGCTGGCCGTTCGGCGCCCAGGCGGTCGAAGTGGCGGTGGACCGAGAAACCGGCGTGATCAAATTAATCCGCGTCGCCTCCGCGCACGATGTCGGCAAGGCGATCAACCCGTTAGCGGTTACGAGTCAGATCGAGGGTGGCATCATGATGGGGGTTGGCTATGCGCTCTCGGAAGGTTTGTTGTTCGACGAAGGAAAGATCACCAACGCCAGCTTTGCCGACTATAAAATTCCGACCATGCGCGATATTCCGGCGGCAACACCGATCATCGTTGAAAAAGATTACGACTCGGAGCCCTACGGCGCCAAAGGCGTGGGCGAAATGTCGGTGTTCGGCATCGCGCCGGCGGTCGCCAATGCGGTCGCGCGCCTGACCGGCGTACGGGTCAGAGATTTGCCGTTGTCGGCCGAGGAACTGTACGAGCAGCTCAAAGCCTCGAAGGAGAAATGAATGGCGCTTTCGGAAAAAACCGAGCTGTTGCATGAAGGCAACATGCCGCGGCCCTACGAGGACGTGAGACAGTGGCTCGAGCTCGTGGAATCCATGGGCGAGCTCAAACGCATCGACGGCGCCGATTGGGACCTCGAGATCGGCACCATGGCGGAGCTGATCTATCGCGAACGCAGCGGCACGATTCCGGCGTTGCTTTTCGATCAGATCAAAGGCTATCCCAAGGGTTTTCGCATTCTTTTCGGCCAGCAAACTTCCTATCGCCGTCTTGCATTGATGGCGGGGTTGCCGATGGACAGCGCCGGGCTGAAGCTGGTCAGCCGCTTCAAGGACAAGCTCAACGAGTTGCACCCGATTCCGCCGCGCATCGTGAAAACTGGACCGGTGTTCGAGAACACCCTGTCCGGCGACGCCATCGACGTGCTCAAGTTCCCAGTGCCGAAAGTGCATGAGCTCGACGGCGGCCGGTTTATCGGTACCGCCTGCATCGCGGTGACGCGCGATCCGGAGGAAGGCTGGCTCAATCTCGGCACCTATCGTGCCATGGTGCATGACGAGAAATCCGTCGGGCTTTTCATGTCGTCCGCCGGCAAGCATGGCCGCATGCACATGGAAAAGTATTTCAAACAGGGCAAACCTTGCCCGGTCGTGTTGTGCGTCGGCCAGGATCCGCTGCTGCTTTTGGCCGCCGGTAATCCCATCGAGCTCGG
>JBIOXP010000317.1:0-6730 GCA_044869705.1 Binatia bacterium
GACAGTGTTTCTCGAAGGCTTCTTCCTGCTTTTCACGGCGGATTCGGTTAAAGAATCAAATCAGATCAGACTACCGTTCGGCGCGGGCAAGACTTCGCCCGTCGCCGCGGAAGATGTTGCGCGTGTGATCGCCGCGCTGCTCGTCGATCCACAGCCGCACATCGGCAAGATCTATCACCTGACCGGTCCGCAGTCCGAGAGCATGTATTTCTATGCACAGGAGTATTCGAAGGCGCTTGGCCGCACGATCACGTATCAGAACATTCCGGTCGGGCCGTGGCACGATGCGCTGCTCAAGGCCGGCTTGCCGGTTCACCTGGTGAACCATCTCGCCACAATGGCCGATCTGCACCGGGCGGGACGCTACGACCGTATGTCGGACGACGTGCTCACGCTAACGGGCCAGGGGCCGCTTAGTTTTCAGGAGTTCGTCAGGAAGAACGCAGCGGCATTCAGCGCGTAGGGCGACAGAGACCGTGTAGGAGGAGAAAGCATGGCACGAGTGACTTACGACAAACAGCTCAGCGCACTTCTGGTCATCGACCCGTACAACGATTTATTTCTGAGGGAGGCAAATTATGGGATCGCCTCAAGGCCCTTGCAAACGCAAACAGTTGTGTTCCTCATATGGTGCAGGTGCTAAATGCGGCGCGGCAGGCGAAGATTCGGGTCTTCTATGCGCTGCATCACCGCTACCGTTCAGGCGACTACGAGACCTGGAATACATTGCGCCGATCCAGAAGGGCAGCTTGATCGCATAAGAAGTTCGCAAACGGCACGTGGGGTGGCGAGATGGCCCTCGAGCATTGGTTCCAGTGGCCACACGGATTTGGATTTGCAGCTCGAGAAAATGGTGTCGATAAGGTCATTGTCATGGGACTCATCGCGCACACCTGCGTCGAAGCGACCGTTCGCTATGCCGCTGAGCTTGGCTACGAGGTCACGATGATGAAAGACGCGACGGCGGATTACTCGGATGAAGAAATGCATGCCGCTCTGGACATCAATATCCCCAACTATTCGAGTGCCATTGTCACCAATGAAGTCGTCGCCTCGATCTCTTCTCTCTAACTGTTGCCTTGCAATGAGCGCATCTCAAGAAATCAAAAATCCACCGCTCGCACCGAATTGCCTGGTGTGCGGCATTCCGCTCGTCGGCTTGACCGCGGTTTTTTTGAGGTGGCGAGGCATTCGTCGAAGCCCGCGTAATCCTCATTGCTGTACACAGTGCGGCGCTCATCTAGAGGAGGGCCGTCTCGTCGAGATGACGGTGGTCTTCGCCGATCTCTCGTCTTTTACCGCGATGACGGGCAGCCTCGGGGCGACGACAACCTACTCCGTGGTCGATGAGTTCCTGCGCTTGACTTCGACCACACTTGTGAACCACGGAGCGTTTATCGACAAATACATCGGCGATGCGGTTATGGCTTTGTTCAATGTTCCCATAAAACGCGACGACCATGCGGCGGCGGCGGTCGCGGCCTCTGCAAAGCTCCAAGAGCTTCTTCCCGAACTTTCCGGACGCCTGGACATGTCCTTGCACGCGTCGATCGGAATAGCCTCGGGGTTTGCTCGTGTCGGGCGGCTGGGCTCAGATGACATCAAGGATTATACGGCGATCGGCGACGTCGTTAACCAGGCTGCGCGCCTGCAGGCGCAAGCCGGGGCCGCCGAAATCCTCGTATCACAGGATGTCTATCGCGAGGTAGCGTCAGCGTATCCGGGCGTCCCAGCCGAGACGCTTGCGCTAAAGGGGTTCCCGCAACACACCGTGGCGTATCGCTTGAATGGTAAGCCGCGGTCCGTGCTCTCGGCTCCCTCGTGGATGCCTGAAGATCGGCCGGTGATGAACTGGAGCGCCGTGACGCTCGCATTTCTGGGCAGCGGCTGCCTCGGAAGCAATATTGCCGCAGGACTGGTGCTTGCCTTCGGCGGCGGTTCGGCGGCGGCGCTTTATGCGCTCGCACGCTGGTTCGACAGCAGTCCTTTCCGCGTGCCCTTCCTAATCATAGCGACATTGATTGCTTCAATCGTCCTGGCTTCACTCGAGCGTCAACGGCGCGTCCGCCGCGACTGCATGGCCCGTCGCTCGTGCCTGGAGATGACACCCCAGGAAAGACGCCAGATTCGGCTTGCGGCCGGCCTGGCAACGGTGTCTTTGATGCTCATCTCCGTAGAGCTCTTGCTGCACTACGCGATCGGCCACCCGCTGGTTAGGTGATCTTATGAATGACTCTGAATCTAGCGTCATTCAGAAAACTTCGACAGGTCGGCGCCAAGCGTTAGCTTCTTCAAACCGCTGCCCGAAGGGACTAGACACTGAATGGCCGTGGCACCGTCGGGTTAGGCTCGGACGAGGAGATTTTTTGGCCATCGGAGGTAGAAAAATGGTCGAAGAGATCAGGCACGATCGGCGCCGATTTCTTGCCAGCGCGATAATGCCACGTTCGAGCGCAGCGCAGCATTGTTCAACAATCCGGATCACGTCAGCATCGTGATTCATAAAGGCGCATTGCGTATGTCTAATATCGTTATTTCGACTCCGCTGATGCTTTCCTCCGCGACTGAGCGCATGTTTCCGAAGCTGACTCCGGCTCAGCTTGAACGAATCGCTGCGCACGGGCGCAGCCGTTCGATCGAAGCCGGCGAAGTGCTGGTCGAACCCGGTCAGCCGATCGTGTCGTGCTACGTCATTACCCAGGGGCAGGTCGAGATCGTCCGGCCATGGTTCGGTAAAGAGACGGTCGTGGTGATTTATGAACCGGGCCAGTTTACTGGCGAGGTCAACATGCTTTCAGGTCGGCCGGCGATCCATCGAGTACGCGCCGGGCAGGCGGGACGGGTGATCGAGTTGAGTCGCGAGCGATTATTGGAGCTGGTGCAGACTGACAGCGAACTCAGCGAGTTGATCATGCGGGCCTTCATTGTGCGGCGGGTCGAATTGATCGCGCAAGGACTCGGCGATGTTGTGCTCCTGGGATCGAACCATTGCTCGGGGACGCTGCGGGTCAAAGAGTTCCTGACGCGCAACGGCCATCCCTACGCCTACGTCGATCTCGATCGGGACGCCGATGTGCAAAATCTGCTGGACCACTTTCATGTGGGCGCTGCGGACGTACCCGTGCTCATCTGTCGCGGCGACGTGGTCCTGCGCAACCCGACCAATCGCGAGATTGCCGGAGCCCTCGGTTTCAACGAAGTGATTGACCCGGCGCAAATACGTGACGTTGTCATCGTTGGCGCAGGACCGGCGGGGCTGGCGGCGGCGGTCTACGCCGCGTCCGAAGGCCTCGATGTGCTGGTGCTGGAGACCAGCTCTCCCGGAGGGCAGGCCGGCTCGAGCTCGAAAATCGAAAACTACCTTGGATTCCCCACGGGCATCTCCGGTCAGGCGCTGGCTGGACGGGCTTACAGCCAGGCGCAGAAGTTTGGGGCGCACGTAATGATCACCAAAGACGCCAAAGGTCTCGATTGCGAGCGCATGCCGTACGCCGTGGAAATCGCGGACGATGGACGTGTGCTAGCGCGCACAGTGATCATCGCAACGGGCGCGACTTACCGCAAACCGGTTATCGATAACCTGGCGCACTTCGAAAATGCCGGCGTCTACTACGGCGCAACTTTCATGGAAGGGCAATTGTGCCGCGGCGAAGATGTTGTCGTCGTGGGTGGAGGCAACTCGGCGGGACAGGCTGCGGTCTTTCTGGCGCAGACTGCAAGCCGGGTATACATGCTCGTGCGTTCCGCGGGCCTGACGGAGACCATGTCTCGTTATCTTATCCGTCGGATCGAAGAGAATCCCAGAATCGTACTCAGGAGTAAAAGTGAAATTGTTTCACTCGAAGGCGCCGAACATCTGGAGCGTATCCACTGGCGCGATGAGACCGGCAACGTCGAAGCTCACGACATTCGGCATGTCTTTCTCATGACCGGTGCGGTGCCGGCTACCGATTGGCTCGATGGCTGTGTCGTGCTTGACGAGAATGGTTTTATCAAGACGGGACCAGATCTGTCCGTAGAGGACTTGGCCGCAGCGCGCTGGCCCCAAGCCCGCACACCTTATCTCCTGGAAACGAGTCTGCCGGGAGTTTTTGCAGTCGGCGATGTGCGCGCCGGCAACATCAAGCGGGTGGCATCGGCAGTTGGAGAAGGTTCCATCGCGATCTCGTTCGTTCATCAGGTGCTGCGCCAATAGGAGCGAGTTAAATGACCGAGGGAAGTTGCGCTCATATCGAGAGGATCAAAACCATCAAACATGCGAAGCGCCGCGAGTGCGAGGATTGCGTGAAAAGCGGCTCTTCATGGGTCCATCTCCGGGTCTGCCAGGAATGCGGCGGGACGCGCTGTTGCGATGATTCGCCGAACCGTCACGCAACCGAACATGCGCGGACAACTATGCATCCCGTGATCGCGTCGGCGGAGCCGGAGGAGCGGTGGTTGTACTGTTATCCTGATGAAGCGTTTGCGCAATATTAGGCCATAGGACTTTCGTCCAGCCGCTGCGGGTGCTTGACCTGGTCAACTCAAGAACAGCCATACGAGGCGAAAGCCGACTCAAGCGTTTTTTCGAATGCGCAGGAGAATAACTCGTTCGCCGGGAGTGAACTCGACAGGAGGGAAAAATGAGCGAAGCAGATAACGAGAGCCGCGTCCGGGCTTTTTATCTAGCCACCGTGCCGGGGCATCGAGAGTCGCTGCGAGGCTTGCAAGCACCGCACGTCATCTACGATCTGCCGCTGGGCATGCCGATTGGCTGCGGCCATTTCGATGGTCTTCAGGATGTGCTCGAACGGTTCCTCACGAGTTTTTATAACGCGCTCGACGTCCATTTCATTGCAGAGGAGTTTATCGCTGCGGGTGATCAAGTCGTCGCGCTGGGGCGTATCGAAGGACAAACCCGACGGGCTGCGGTGCCGGTCAATGTGCCTTTCGCCCATGTTTGGACCGTGCGTGATGGTTATCTCCAACGGTTGCGCGCTTTCACGGATACTGCGGTAATCGCGCAGGCGCTAAAACAAAGCTGAATGACTCGCGGTTGAGTTGTTCTATGCGCCTTATCTGGGTTGGCATGCCGTAAACTCTCCCGCTTCTGGCGAATGACAGACGGCGTGCCGGCCGAGAAGCCATCTACTCTCCCTGATGGAAATATTAAAACCCAGATGCCGGCTTTTGCCGGAAATCACTAAGGGCAACCGCGCGGATTTTCAGATAGGAGGATGTCGGAAGCTTAGGTGATTTTCACCGGCGGGCCGCTCTTCGCGTGGCGCTCGGTGAGCTCGAGAGTATACCCATCCGGATCTTGAATGAATGCGACATGATCTTGGCTGCCGGGACGATTGGGTTGGGGACCCATCGTGAATTTGACGCCTTCGGCTTTTAACTTTTCGCTTAGCTTGTAGAGATCGGAAACAAAAATGGCAACATGGCCGTGCCATTTCGGCGTTTGTTTCACACGACCGGGACCGCCGGTCTCGATTAATTCCAAACCCGGATATTCGTCTTCGCTACCGTAACCCACATAACCGACGCGCTCGTTCTTGTCGGGATTTGGCCGAATGCGCTGCACATCCATGCCCAACAGCTGCGTATAGAAATCCATGCTCCGATCAAGATCGCTGACCAGCATCATGGTATGGCGGATCCGGAACGTGATGTCATTAACGGTTTTTTCGCCGGCCATTTTGCTCGTCACTCGAACGAAATCAGAGATCTGAAGTGATCGACTCCAAACACAAGGAGAGTAGCGTAGATCTCGCGAGCACTGCAACATCAGAGCTGAAGCTCGCCAAACGGATGTGAACTCCGTGAAACGGATGTCAGCGTAGCCGAGCAAAGCCCGTGAATTACTTCGCGGTGAAGACGCGGGATTACGACAGTGCTTTGACGAAAGCCCTGCGCAAGAAGACGCCGATCAGGTGGCGCTTGTAGTCGGCGCTGCCTTCAAGATCGTCGACGGGGTCAGCGGCCTCGGCGAGGGCTTCTCCTGCGTCGGCCAATCGCTTTTCAATTTCCGCTCGGGAGCCGATCAGGAGTTGATCGGCATTTTGGGATTGCGTCGGCAAAGCACTAACACTGCCAACCACCGCAGCCGTCTTTTTGATCCGCTCACCTTCCACGTCGAGAATCAACGCGAGGCCTAGGGTCGGGCGTTCTTTGAGCTGAAATTTGAGGTAGGCAGCGCGCTGGGTCTTCGACAATACCGGGATCTCGACACTGGCCAGAATCTCATCTGGAGCCAGCGAGGTTTCATATGAACCGGTGATGAGCCGTTCGATGGCGATCGTCCTCGAGCTGGATTTTCCCTGGATGTGAGCTTTAGCGCCAAGGGCGACGAGCAGCGTTGCCGGATCGGAGTGCGGCTCGGCGAAACAAAGATTGCCGCCCAAGGTTCCGCTGGCACGCACGCGAACATTGGCAACGTGCGTTTCCATGTCCGCGAACACCGGGAGATTTTCTCTGACGATCGAAGACCGTTCGATACTACGATGAGTCGCGGTGCTGCCGATCATAAGCGCACCGTTTTTTAGCTCGATCTTGTTCAGCTCAGGAATCGTCTTGACATCGACGAGGTGCTGGTATCGCAGCAGGTCATGTTTCATCGCGAGCAAAAGCTCGGTACCACCGGCGTAAAGCCTGGCATTGTCACCGAATTCGCCGAGCATCTCGGATGCTTCGGTAACCGTTTTCGGCTGATGGATGGTGAATTTTCGTAACGGCATCATAATGATTT
>JBIOXP010000318.1:0-4557 GCA_044869705.1 Binatia bacterium
CGACTAAACCGCCGGAGTGCGACCCCAAGCGGCGCGATGAGTTCGAACGATTGAAGCCGGTGGGGTGGGAAACTGTCAAACTTGAAGATTTTTTGGCGGAGGGGGCGCCGGCGCTGAAGACGAAACCGAAAATTCCGCGGGGTTGAATTGACTGGCCGGGAGTTGTTGCTTTTTGTCTCGATCACCATCCGATAGTCCTGAGTAGGCAGCGGTAACGCTGCCGTAGCGAAGGATACGCGCGTCGCGCTACTCGGTAAATCGGACTCGCAATGAATTTTGGGGCAGTTCCGGAATCACTCCTCCGATTCGCCGAAGTAATCTCGAACGATTCTTTCCTTGATGTATTCCAGGGCGCCAAGATCCTGAATAATATCGCCGCCTGTGTCGTAGAAGAAAATGTCTCCCTTGTGATTTCGACCGATGGCCACCAGCCATTCCAACTCGTCACGATCTTCCAGTAAATAATTGATCGCCTGATTGGCGCCTTTGCTGGCGATGATCGTAACTTTGGGCTTGGCGGATTTCCTTGGTTGTGACATGCAAGTTCCTCCGAATTACAGTGGAAGAGTGTATAATAGAAGGGTGTCCTGCACAAACTCACCGTCGACTTCCATAACATGTGAGTCGAAAAGTTTACTTCAAGGAGAAATCAACCCGGCTCAGTTTGGCTTTGGGTTTTTCCTTGTCTTCCGCCGAAAGCGGTTTCGCACCCACAATCGAAAGACGATCGGCGGTGACCTGTCCGGTCGCGAGCAAGCGGTTTTGAACGGCGTAAGCGCGCCGATTCGCCAACTCGCGCAGATCGTCGTCGGTGGCCCGCGCGTTCTTGAGCATTAGACTCTCCATTTCAGCTACGGGCAAGTCTTTGGCCAGACCGATAACATTTCTCGGTTTCGGGAAGCTCTCTTCGCCGTAGGCCGCCTTCAGGTAACGCTCGTATTCCGCTTTGTCGACCTGAACGTCGTCCACTGATTGAGGAGCTGCTCCTTGCCGCACGAGTTCCTTCATTTTTTGTGCTTTAACTTTGCGCTCGACAGAAACCTGCTTCACGCCCTCGAGGTCGTTGACCGGGTCGACGCGACCGCTAATCTCGAGTTTGAGCGCGGGGCGATTGTTCATTGCTGTTGCAAGCGACTTGACTTTGGCTTCGGCGCTTTCTGTGAGATTCGACCGGCCATAGTCGAACTCGACATAGCTCAACTCGCCGCTACCGCCTCCGCCGAAAGCGGCACCCAGCAGCGCAAAGGGAGAAGTGACCGCTCGGGTAATAATGTTAATGACAAGCCTCAGGATGATTCCGCCAACGCTAAACTCGGGGCTGTCCAGCGAGCCGCTGATCGGTAAATTGACGTCGATTACGCCGTTGCGATCTTTCAATAGAGCGACGGCGAGCAATACCGGCAGCTTCGTCGCGGTGGGACTCTCGACTTTTTCTCCAAAGGTCAGCTGCTTGAGAATGATCTGATTCTGCGCGTCGAGCTTGCGGTTTTCTACTTTATACTTGACCTTGAACGCGAGCTCGCCTCGTTCGATCCCATACCCAACGTACTTGATCGAATAAGGCGACATGGGGTTGAGCTGGATTTCCCGAGCATCCGCGGCGATATCCAAATAGAGATCCTTCGATAACGGATTGATTTGACCCTGAATATCTACGGGGGCCGAGTTATCGAGTTTCGCCTGAATCGCAAGATCGCCCGGAGTTTCTGGTCTGAGCTCCGAGATGGATCCTTGAACTCCCGTCAGATTGGCGGAGTAATTGGGCTTTATAAAAAAATCGCTGAAATAAACATTGCCTGTCTGCAAGTTGATTTTACCGATGGAAATCTGCTTCTCGCCCGGAGTCGCAGGTGGAGCGGCTTCGGCTGGCGCAACCCCCTCGGTTGCGCCAGCGTCGCTTCTGCCGGGTTTTTCTACGGTCAGTTTTTGCAAATTGAGCTTGCCGTCAGCTCCTAGAATGAGCCGTGCATAGAAATCGGCGAGATTGACCTCGTTGATCCGGAGCTGCATGGGCTCGAGAGCGAACTGGACGCCACCGAGGTCTAAGGCTTTCCATTTAAGCAGATCCTGCGAGGCATCCTTTTCAACGGAGGCAAAATCCGCGATCTGGACGTCACCTTGATAGCCGACTTTGGCGGCGCCGTTGCTGCCGGTGTCGATGGTGAGAAGGCCTTTGCTTCCAACCGCGCCGCTGGTTAATGACATGTTCACCTGATCCGCGACATACGGCTGGAATGGAACCACGTCGATGCCTTGAGCGTCCACGTTCAAGCGCCCAGCCAATGGTCGGGTACCGGGACTTCCTGCAAGACGCAGCCTTCCTTTATTGTTGATCGTGGCGCGTATCATCGCCTTGGCACGAGAATTCTTCGCGTTGGATGCATTCTCTACCCGCGCCGACAGCGCAGAAATGATCACGCGCGCTGGAGAGGCAAGCATTCGATCTTCGAAGACGATGCGAAAACCGTCGAGCGCCGCCTGTTTCATTTGTATCGCCCACTCCGCCGTTTCTCCTTGGGCCGGCTTTTTGGCGTCGTTTGGACCGGCCTGGGTCTTGATGATTCTGGCGAAGTTTATGCTTCCGTCCGGATTTCGCTGGATCAAGCCACTACCGTCGCGACCCTCGAGGGACCCAATGACGATCGATTTTTTTTCCACATCCACCGTGGTGTCTTTGATTGCCAGCAGTGGACCACGCCAGAGTGGTTGGCGCTCGTCGGGAACGTTCATCTGGAGCGAACGTACGGCGGCGTTCAGCTCGTCGAGTTTGGTCTGCAGCGGCTTCTCCCCATTCTTTAAAACTGCAAAGCGAGTGGTGAGATCGAGCAGACCTTCCGCTATTTCCACTCCAAGAATGCTCTCATAGTAGGGACGAAGCCCCTTGAGCTGGAAATTTTTAAGTTCGAGATTACCCTCGCTTTGCAGTGGGTTGAGCTGCAGCGAACCGGTGTGGTTGAACTCTTCTTGGGCGCTGGTCTGGAAAGAGATTTCCGTGCTGGCTTTTTTTCCGGCGTCATTGCTAAGCCCTTTGAGGGCCACATGGATGTTTTCCAGTTGTTTTTCAAAGGGGCGTTGCGGCCCACGGTCAGCGAAGATTAATTTTCCTTGATCGATGGTGATGTCATCCACTTGATAACCGAATCCCTTTTCTTCGGTTTTTTCTTGCTGCGGAGCGGCTTCTTTTTTGCTCTCCGCGATCAGTGAAGTCAGATTCAGCGACCCGTCGCGATTTCGGGTGACGTGGAGCTCGGGCGACTGCAGCTTCACGGATTTCAAACTGGCCTTTTTCGCGAAAACCTCAAGATCGTCGATGGCGGCGTCAAACGCCGGCAGGATCAGTAGAGGCGCGTCAGTTTTGTCCTGCAGCTTGAGATTTTTGATGCCAAGATCTCCAGAAATGGATAGCATAGCGGGTTTGTCTTTGACGGTTCTGAACGCCGCCTTTAGTTTGGCATTGAGTTGTCCGGATGGAACTGTAAAGTTCAGATCGATAGGCGAATATTCGATGTATTTGGAAAGCTCTAGCTTGTCGAGATCGAGCTGAATAGTGCTTTCATGCGTATCCTTGAACGGCTTGGATTCGCCATCGAGTTGAAAAGGCGCGCCATTCACTAAAGCGTAAAAGAGCGGTTTAACGTAGATGTCAACCTGTGAAGGAATGCTGGAGATGAACGGCACACCGATCTTTATCGCGGAGATCGTATGCTTCGTTTGTTCCGGCTGGTCGTCGAAATCGATTTTACCGTCGAGAATTTGAATATTATTCAGCGCAAAACGTGGAGGAGGTCCCGGTGGTTTCTGCGGTCCGGGGGGTTCCTTCGTAAATTCGTTGATCAAATCGGTAAAATTATAGGTGCGGTCCTGATTTCGGACTAAATGAAAGTAGGGTTTCACGAGTCGTAATTCTTTAACGACCGGTGCAAGACGAAAGAGCGATCGCATTTCAAGGTTAACGAGCAGCTCATCGAAGGATAGAGCAGCCGCCTGGCTCTGTCGTTCTTTCATCGAGAAACCCCGGACGGTCGCGGTCAATGTGTAGGGATTGAATCTGATTTGCTCGATGGAGACCTGGCGGTGGAACTTGTCGCTAAGCGTGCTGGCAATCTTGCCGCGCAATAGCGGCGGTGCCAGCAATCCCAGCAAAACGCCGATCGCAAGCAAAATCGCGGCGATCCAAATCGCGACCTTGCGTGTGCGCGGGTGATGGGCAACGTGAATTGCGCTCGCGCGGACCTGAGTAACGTCCAACGCCATAAACAACCAAGAGAACGCGCTGAAATTGTGGCGATCCTATCGCAGCATTTTCGGCTTGTCTATCTCAATGAGTTTTTTCTATCTCCGACGGTGGGCAACGCGGGTTAATCTAGGGAGCGGTAAGGGTTGCAATTTTTTCCAGCATCAAGCAGTAGGATGCCGGCAAGTTCCAGTGCCTCGCGCCTTCAACAATCAGTCGCTTGTATTCGGAATTAGGCAGCGGAACATTGGATTCGATCTCGGCGATGTAGATCAGGGCTTCTAATGGTTGGACGCCGTCTCCGAGCGCATGAACAGGCATGA
>JBIOXP010000319.1:0-18053 GCA_044869705.1 Binatia bacterium
CGGCCAATATCAATCACCCGGAAGCCGAGCCGATGATCATCGGGCGAAATTTTTTGGTCAAGATCAATGCCAATATCGGCAATTCCGCGGTCGCTTCCTCCATCGAAGAGGAAGTGGAAAAAATGATCTGGGCCACGCGCTGGGGCGCTGACACGGTGATGGATTTGTCTACCGGCGAGAATATTCATGAAACCCGGGAGTGGATCTTGCGCAACTCGCCCGTGCCGATCGGCACGGTGCCGATTTATCAGGCGCTCGAAAAAGTCGACGGCAAGGCCGAGGACCTCACCTGGGAGATTTTCCGAGATACGCTGATTGAGCAAGCGGAACAGGGCGTGTCTTACTTTACGATTCATGCCGGAGTGCTATTGCGCTATATCCCGCTGACCGCGAAACGCGTTACCGGGATCGTATCGCGCGGCGGCTCGATTTTGGCCAAGTGGTGTTTGGCGCATCATAAGGAAAATTTTCTCTACACGCATTTCGAAGAGATCTGCGAGATCATGAAAGCTTATGACGTATCATTTTCATTGGGCGACGGGCTCCGTCCCGGATGCATCGCCGACGCCAACGATGAAGCGCAGTTTGGTGAGTTGGAGACCTTGGGCGAATTGACCGAGATCGCCTGGAAGCACGACGTGCAGGTGATGATTGAAGGACCCGGGCATGTGCCGATGCAGTTGATTCACGAGAACATGACCAAACAATTGGAAGTTTGTCATGAGGCGCCGTTCTACACGCTCGGGCCGCTTACGACCGACATCGCGCCCGGCTACGATCACATCACGAGCGCCATCGGCGCGGCAATGATCGGCTGGTACGGCACGGCAATGCTTTGCTACGTCACGCCGAAAGAGCATCTGGGCTTGCCGGACAAAAAGGACGTCAAAGACGGCGTGATTGCCTACAAGATCGCCGCGCATGCGGCGGATTTGGCGAAGGGGCATCCCGGCGCTCAGTTACGCGATGACGCTCTAAGCCAGGCGCGGTTCGAGTTTCGGTGGGAAGATCAATTCAATTTGAGTCTGGATCCGGAAACGGCCCGGGAGTTCCACGACGAAACCCTGCCGGCGCAGGGAGCCAAGCTGGCGCATTTCTGCTCGATGTGCGGGCCGCACTTCTGCTCAATGAAAATTACCCAGGACGTGCGCGACTACGCAGCGCAAAAAGGCCTCGAAGAACAAGCTGCGCTCGCGGCCGGTATGCAAGAAAAGGCGGAAGAGTTTAAAAAAAGCGGCACTAGGATCTATCAGGAGGTCGGCTCTTCAGCATCTTCGGAAGTCGGGCCGACGGCCATGCGTGCGGCAGCGAAGGAATAGCGCCTCCCCGAGTTACAGTCTAGACCAGAATGGCCGGCGAAATGCCGGCCATTCTTTTTATACCCGATGGGGTTTCGGCCGGCACCGTTCTGATCGATGACAAAGCGCATTCTAGTTTACGGCTTCGGTCCGTATCGGAGATTTTCCGATAATATCACGGCCCGAATCGTCGCTCGTCTGCCGCGGCAGGCGGGATTGACGACGCGAGTATTTCCAGTACGCTTTCGCCGCCGGCAATTTGTCGATGCACTTATGCGCTGCAACCCGGATATTGTGCTGGGTCTGGGACAAAGCTCGCGACGGCGGATCGAAGTTGAAAGCCGTGGCGTCAACCATCGACGGGCAGACAAATTCGCTCCGCGTAGAGCGATCTTTGCGAACGAATCGAAGGAGTTAACCACCACACTTAAAATCAAACCGGGTCGATCCGCGAAGGTATCGAGAAACGCCGGCGACTACGTTTGCAATTACTCGATTTATGTTCTCCTCCGTGAGATTAAGAAGCGGAGATTAGACGCTCGGCTTGGCTTTATTCACATTCCGCACGATTGCGACGAGGCAAGAGCGTTTCGCTTTATCCGCGACGTGCTGCAACAGTGCCGCAACGAAAGTAAGAATTAGAAGCTCCCGCCGAGGAGAGTTCGTGCGCCTGAGGCAAACGGGTGAGGCAGATTGGACGGCTTAGCTCGTCAATCTGCGCAATGCCTCGGTGTATTTTTCCTGCGTCTTTTTGACGATCTCGGGCGGCAGCTCGGGAGGCGGTGACTTCATGTCCCAGGGCAGATTGACGAGATAATCGCGGACAAATTGTTTGTCGAAGCTGTCCGGCGTTTTCCCGGGCTTGTAGCCATCGGCTGGCCAGAACCGAGAAGAGTCCGGGGTCAGCACCTCATCGATGAGCATAATGTCATCGCCTTCGATGCCGAATTCGAGCTTGGTATCCGCGATGAGAATGCCTTTTTTCTGCGCCAAGTCGCGAGCGCGCGAGTAGATGGCAATGGTCGCGTCGCGCATTTTCTCGGCGCGCGCCGTGCCGATCTTAGCGGCCATTTCTTCGAATGTGATGTTGACATCATGCGCACCGACCGGGGCCTTTGTCGAAGGTGTGAAGATCGGCTGATCGAGCCTCGATGCCTCAACCAATCCTTGCGGCAGCGCAACGCCGCAAACCGCGCCACTCTGCTGATAATCCTTCCAGCCGGATCCCACGAGATAGCCGCGCACGATGCATTCGACGGGTGCGGGTAGGCTCTTTTTGACTAACATGGAGCGGCCTTCGAGTTCCGCTTTGTGCGGCTGGCATGGCGCGGGAAACTCCTCCACGCGCGTGGTGATCAGATGATGCGGGACGATGTCCTTCATAATGCCAAACCAGAATTCCGACAGTCGCGTGAGGATTTTTCCCTTATCCGGAATCAGAGTCGGCAAGATGACATCAAAAGCCGAAATTCGATCACTGGCCACCAGCAGCAGCTTATCGCCCAAATCGTAAATGTCGCGGACTTTGCCGCGGTTGAAAAGTTTTAGCCCCGACAATGCTTGTTCAGTCATCATTTTATGAAACCAGATATTGGATGGGTTCGCCAGCCCGAAAGAACCGGTGCTGCGGTTAAAATTTACTGGAGCAGTCGTTTGAGTTCGGCTTCGTTAAAACCCGTGAGTTTCTTTTTACCTTTAATGATGACCGGACGCTTGAGCAGGTTCGCATCTTTCAGCATCAGCTTGATGGCCTCATCTTTTGCTGGCGGGTTCTTCTTCATGTGCTTTTCTCGATACACGGGCGTCCGCGTGTTCAAGAAACGCTCGATCGGGTCGTCGCCGATGATCTCGCGCAACTCCTCCTCTGTAAAAGGATGTTTTCCGTACTCGCGCTCTTGAAAATCGATCTTCTTTGCCTGCAAGAAACTTCTTGCTTTTCGACAGCTCGTTCAGGTGGCCTTGTAAATAAATTTGACTATGTCAGCCATCACCCGGTCTCAACTCTTGAAAAATTTTGCCACTCGCTCAAAGGCGCTAGGTTCGATCTCGTTGCGGACGGGCCATTCGTTTTTCGATTTGAGCGGTATGGTGGCATCGATAATCGCAACCGTGTCGCCCAGCCAACCGCGAAAGCTTTGCACTTCGCGAATGATCTCGATGTCTTTGTCCCAATGCACCCGCGTGGCCACGGCCCACATGACGTCGCGTTCGTTGAACACATCGATATCCTCGTCGACAATGACCGCGAGCTTCAGGTTGGGCATCTCGACGAACGCCTGCATACCGGCTTTGTTGGGCTCGTTTTCAAATTCTTTTTTGATCGAAATGTAGCAGATACACCGACCGCAGCCCGACGCCGGCAGATGAATCGCTTTGATCCCAGGAACGTTCTTGCGAATCACATTGTAAGTGCTGCCTTCTTTGGGAATGCTGCCGAGATTCCAATGGTCCATATGCCCCGGCCAAAAATCTTCGACGATACCGCCGCGCCGGTGCGTGATGGCCGTGACTTCAATCACGGGCACGTCCATTTTCGGCTGCGCATAGCCGAGAATTTCGCCAAACGGGTTTTGCGATTTTCTCTCTCCCGGCAGAATTTCTCCTTCAATTATCACCTCCGCGTCGGCCGGAACCATGAACTTATCGCCCCAGGTCGTCGAAGCTGTCAGCCGGAGCGGTTCTTTTAAGAATGCCGAGGCCGTTAAATAGTCATTGTTACCCATCGGCGTCATGGCACAGGAGGAAAGGTAAAAAGCCGGATGATGACCCAAAACCACGATCACGGGCGCGCGCAAGTTTTTTTCCTCGTATTCGCAAGCCATCGCTTCCAAGTGGTGATGTTTGTGCGCCGAAAAGCTCATGTGCTTGGGATCGTGGTACTTATTTTTCGTAAACGTAATGTCATAAAATTCCGCGTTGAGCCCCTTCATCGCGCAGGTCATCGTATGATACGGCCCTGCGTCACCCTTCTGGTGCATCGGCATGGGAAGAACCCGGAGGTCTGCTTTATCTCCGGTCAGGACGACTTCCTTAACAGGCGCCTTCTCAGGCGAAATAAATTCGAGTTTGCCTTGTTGCTGCTCCAGGCGCGCCACTTCGAGACTCACGTCCATGGGGGAGTTAATGTCCCCCATATCGAGAGAGTCGGCGACGTATTGCCGAGTCACCCACGGGTTGTAAAACATCGGGAAGGCGGACTTCTGGCCGTTTAGCGCCGGAACGTTCTCGAACAAGACCATCTTCGGTTCGTTACGGACGTCCAGGTGCTTCAAATATGCGACGGTCTCATAGTTATTCGCATCGACGAAGTTTTTCTCGTGAATGATCGAACCTTCTCGTTTCGCGCCCTCTTGAGCAATGAAGCTCGGCAGATCTTTGGCCATGAAGCTCTCCTATAACTCGCATGAATAATATCTCACCTAATTAGATGAATCAGCTAACGAGTTCAAGGGTAGTTAGCTGCGCGCCAACTCGCGTAAAGCGCGCAGCTTGTGAGACAAACCGGTGTGACAGAGGAGGTTGAGCAAATGACGAATCTGCTTGGCTTTCCTTTGCGAGCTGGGATACCAGGGGAACTCCTCCTTGAGGCCGAATCGATCGACGACGATGGTCTTTTGGTGACAGAATCTTCGAATGCCTTCCGCTCCATGGCGCCGTCCCAATCCGCTCTCCTTCCAACCGCCCATCGGGGCCTCGGTCACAAGAAAATTGATCAAGCTGTCATTTATACAAACCGAGCCCGTCTGTAGATCTTGCGCGAGTCGCCATCCTTTATCTTTGTTTCGCGAAAAAATGCTACCGCCGAGTCCATAGCGGGAATCATTGGCCAGGCGCAACGCCTCTTCGGCGTCTTTGACCTTGATCACAGGAATCACAGGTCCAAAGGTTTCTTCGGTTGCGACCGTCATCGTATGGTCCACATTCACGAGCACGGTCGGCTCATAATAGTAGCCGGAGAAATTCGGATTGCGGCGTCCTCCGGTCAACGCTTTGGCGCCCTGCGCGATCGCCTGTTCGACTTGCGCCGTGACTTTCTCAAACTGGGCTGCAGTCGTGAGACAGCCGATATCAACGTCATTCTCGCTGGCGCCCTGCCGGATCGCGCGAACCCGCGCTACTAGCTTTTCGACGAATTGATCATAAACCGCCGCTTCCACGTAAATACGCTCGATCGAAGTGCACGCCTGCCCGCAATTCACCAGTGCCCCCCACACGCAAGCTCCGACGGCGCGGTCGAGATCGGCGTCGTTGAGCACAATCATCGGATCCTTTCCGCCGAGCTCCAGGCCGACTGGAATCAGTCGCTCCGCAGCTCTTTTCATTACGCGTTTGCCGGTTTCGGTGCTGCCCGTGAAAACGATCATATCGACACAATCCACCAGCGCTTCTCCGGTTTCCGGGCCGCCAACGACCACTTGGAATAAGCCTTTCGGAAAGCCGGTTTTAGCGATCGCATCGGCGCCAAATAGCGCCGACAGGGGCGTCACTTCAGATGGCTTAATGACAACGGCATTCCCTGCCATTAAAGCTGGAATCGCATCCCCCAGCGTCAGCGTCAGTGGAAAATTCCACGGACTAACGATCCCGATCACACCTCGCGGCGTAAAAGTAGACATAACCTTCTTTGCTTTAAGTAACGGAAAATACGGTCTGATCTTTTCTGCCCTGAGATAGCGGGCGCTTCGTTTGGCCCATGACCCGAGAGCATCGCAGAGATAAAACAGCTCGTTGCCGTAGACTTCGGCACGCGGCCTACCCGTTTCAGAAGTCATAATATCGGCCAGCCGATCACCCTCATCGAGCAAGCGATCGCGCAGCTTGTAAAGCAATCGCGCGCGCTCGGCGAAGCTGGTTTCCATCCATGTCCGCTGCGCTTTGCGGGCCCGCGTGACGGCGATCGTAACATCATTGCTGCTCGCCACCGGCAACTCAGCAATTTTTTCCAGCGTCGCGGGATTTCTCACGGTAACGGTAGGTGAGCTCATAATCACATCAAGCAAATAAATGCGCTGCGCGTGAAGTCGGAGAGTGCGTGCGCGGTACTCAGTTCATAATTTGGCCGCCGCAGATGTTGATGGCTTGTCCGGTAATTCCTGCGGCGGCTTCCGATGCGATGTAAGCGACCAGTGCGGCAACTTCCTCAGCTTGTAAAAATCTTTTGATCGGAACAGCGGCGATGGCTCGCGCCTTGAATTGCTCCGGCGTGATGCCCTGCAGGGCGGCGCTTTCCTCGATACCCGAAGCCGCCATTTCCGTCTCGACCCAGCCAGGACAAATCGTATTGACGGTGATGCCACGATGAACCACCTCCAGCGCAAGCGCTCGGCTGAAACCGATCATGCCGTGTTTGGTCGCGCAGTAAGCGGCGTATCCCGGCACGCCGAACTTGCCCAGCACCGAGGAAATATTGATTACCCGGCCGGCTCCATCGACCATCTGCCGGAGCGCGGTTTTGGTCACGAGGTATAGGCCATTAAGATTGGTATCAACGATGTCGAACCACTTGGTGTCGTCGGGATCCGTCATTAAACTCAGACCAGAGATCCCAGCATTATTGACGAGAATGTGCAGACCCCCCCACTCCGACACAATCGCCGTAATTCCCGCTTCGACCTCGGATCTTTTTCGAACGTCCATTTGAACAGCGAGAGCGACAAAGCCAGCAGTTCGAAGCTCTTCAACAGTGCTGTTAATGCGACTGAGGGATCGTGATGCGATGGCCACTCTGGCGCCATTTTTAGCCAGCTCGAGGGCTATTGCCCTGCCGATTCCGGTAGCGCCGCCCGTCACCACAGCGACTTTCCCGCCCAGTATAGCCACTAGACTTCCTCAAATAATGTGCACAAGTACCGGCTTTTGCCGGTGAAAGCAACTTTTCCTCAAAGCGATTAGGTTTTTTCCGCGTCGTCTCATCTGTGCTCTTTCGATAATTCCGACCTTCACTACGAGCGAAAAAATTTTTACAGTTTTGCGGCCCGATAGATTACAATTTTAGTTCTCGATAGGAGCGGACTCTTTTATGGATATTACAAAACTCTTGGCCTTCGGCGTGGAGCAGGGTGCCTCGGACTGTCATTTGAGCGCGGGCGAACCGCCGCTCATTCGGATCGACGGCGACCTGAAAAAATTGGAAAGCCCTCCGCTCAGCAAAGAGGATGTCCACACACTGGTTTACGACATTATGAACGATGCGCAGCGAAAGACGTTCGAACAAACCCATGAGTGCGACTTCTCCTTTGAAATGGGGCAGGTGGCGCGCTTTCGCGTCAATGTTTTCATGCAGAGAAAAGGCGAGGCCGCGGTGTTTCGAACCATCCCGACAAAAGTGCTGACGCTTGAGGATCTCGGGATGCCGCCGCTCCTGAAACAGCTTTGCGATAAAGAGAAAGGCTTGATTCTCGTCACCGGTCCGACCGGTTCCGGAAAATCTACGACTCTAGCGGCGATGATCGATTATTTGAACAGCACATTTGAAGGACACATTCTCACCGTTGAAGATCCGATCGAGTTTGTCCATCCATCGAAAAAGTGTTTGGTCAATCAGCGGGAGCTCGGTCCGCACACGCACTCGTTCGCCAATGCGCTGCGCGCCGCATTGCGAGAAGATCCGGACATTATTCTCGTCGGCGAAATGCGAGATTTGGAAACCATCCAGCTCGCACTAACGGCGGCCGAAACGGGACACATCGTTTTCGGTACACTGCATACGTCCAGCGCACCCAAAACCGTTGATCGTATTATCGATGTCTTTCCGCCTAATCAGCAAGCTCAGATCCGGGCTCAGTTCGCCGAATCGATCGAAGCGGTGCTTACACAGAGTTTGCTCAAGAAGAAATCCGGCGGACGAGTAGCGGCGCTGGAAATTTTGACCGGGACCACTGCGGTCCGCAATCTCATTCGCGAGGGCAAGATTCACCAGATCCCTGGCACGATGCAGGTGAGCCAGAAGGATGGCATGCAGACGATGGACATGGCGTTGACGAGCCTCTTTTCACGCGGCCTGGTGACTCGCGAGGAAGCGCAATCGAAGAGCATGAATCCCAATCTTTTTGGCGCTGCACCGGCCGCAGCGGCGCGCGTCTGAGGAGCGTTTCGGGGATGGAAGCCGCAGGGGAAATTCAAAAGTTTTTCAATACCATGGTCGAGACAGAGGCGTCGGACCTCTACCTTACCGTGGCGAAACCCCCCATGTACCGCATCGACGGCAAGATCCGCGCGATTGGTGATCGTCCATTTTCGCCGCAAGACCTTTTGAATCTCAGCGAATCGATGATGAATGAAAAGCAGCGGAAGGAGTTTGGCCAAAACCTGGAGATGAACATGGCCATGTCTCTACCCGGAGTGGCGCGGTTTCGGGTGAATATTTTTCAGCAGCGCGGATCGGTGGGCATGGTGATTCGCCGCATCAAAGCCGAGGTCATGTCCCTCGATGCAATGGGCTTGCCGACGATTCTCAAAGATATTGCCATGAGCAAACGCGGCTTGGTCCTGGTTGTCGGCGCCACCGGCTCCGGCAAATCCACATCTCTGGCAGCCATGATCGATCACCGGAACTCCAACGAGGCGGGTCACATCATCACGATCGAAGACCCGATCGAGTTCGTGCACCGGCACAAGGAATCCATTGTGACGCAGCGCGAAGTCGGATTCGATACTCATTCGTTTCAGTCGGCGTTGAAGAATACGTTGCGCCAAGCGCCGGATGTGATCTTGATCGGTGAAATTCGCGACACAGAGACTATGGAAGCGGCGATCGCATTCGCGGAAACCGGTCACCTCTGTCTTGGCACGTTGCATTCCAACAACGCTAATCAGGCCATCGAACGGATCATGAATTTCTTTCCAATAGAGCGGCATGCGCAGATCTATTTGCAACTGTCTTTGAATTTACGCGCGATCGTGTCGCAACGGTTGATTCCGAGCGTCGATGCCAAACGGATCGCCGCTCTCGAGATCCTGATGGATATCCCGCGGGTCAAGGATCTCATCAAGAAGGGTGAGACCGATACGTTGAAGGAGGCGATGGAGCAAGGCGTGCAGGAAGGCTGTCAGACATTCGATCAGGCGCTCTTTGGTCTTTACCAAACTGGGAAAATCACTCTAGATCAGGCGTTGGCCAACGCGGACAGCGCCAACAATCTACGGTTGAAAATAAAACTCGCCGGACTCTCAGTCGACGAAGAACCGCGCGTCGAGCCGCAGAAAAAAGAATCGATTCAGCCGGCGCTTGGATTTCGCTTGCGAGGCAACTAGCCCTTTCCCGCGCGGCCAGTCACCGGCGAAGCCGAACACCGCTGCCCTGCTTCGCTCTGTTCGGGACCTGACGACGTAATTTTCTTGACAATTTTCTTAGGTAAGCGTAATAGACGAGAAACTTGGCATCTCACTCTCTCAACACCTCGAGCAAAGTGGAGTCCAAAGCAACCTCATGACAGGCACGATCGGCTATGCACAGCCGTTTCGAGCCATCGGTCAGGCTTTGGAGACTTTGAATCTGCAGATTTTTGAAATTGAACCGACCGGAGAAGACTTTCTCATCCGCGGACATTTACCCCAGCCAGACGCAAGCGCGAACGCTTTCAGCCCGGCCAGCTTGAACACGGTTTGGGGAAATCTTCCGCCACTTGCCTCGAAAAACCGGCGCGAGCAAAACGAGCCGCCCGTTCCACTGCCGATAGAATTGCAGTACACGCGCAAGGACATTGAGCGATTAGAGCAGGAAGGCCGGGCAAATAGAACGGATCCGAATCGAATCCCCGAACATTCCAGCTTATCGCAGGTTCTGCGCTGTGTAGGGGCGTATCTCGTGCTAAAACGCGCGCGTTTAATCAAGCTCTGGCGTGATAACGACTCCGTTTCTCTCGAGTATCAAACCTCTATGGGCAGTATGTTCAAGGACAAGCTTGTGGTCGGGGAGATTTATGATCTGTGGGTCAGAATGTACATGCAACGCGCAAATCGCTGAGCGAGCGATCGATGAAGGGCCGCGTATTATGTCCGGCTTGGCTCAGTCGTAGATGATTGACGAGTTTCGGTACACAGCACTATTGCGCCCCATCGGACAGATGCTCGAGGGACTGCGCATCGAATCATTTTCGGTGAAGCCCGACAGTGTCGGATTCGTTGTACGAGACAAAACCAGAAGTCGCGCACAGTTGACGCCGCGCGAAAAAGCGTTCCTGGGCGAATTACATTGGCTGCACGGCGCATCGCTAAACAAGGAAGACGCGCTGCAGCTGGCGGCCGGTGTCTTTGAATGGCACGTGACCACCGTCGATCTGGAGCGCTTCGAAGCCGCTGGCCGGGCGCGCCGGCACGAAGATTCAGGAACTCCGGATTCGCACTCAATCTCCCAGATCCTGCGAGTGATTGGCAACATACTCGATCAGAAGCGCCAAGAATTGTACTGCATCTCTAAAGATGCAGCCGCGGTTGCGGTGGAATATTTCACCGGCGACGGCAAAGTGGCGAACGACGAATATAGCCTGCCGGTGCTGTACGATCAGTGGGTGCGGATGTATAAACGTCGCACCAATCCGCAAGGCGGAGAACCATCCATCACGTAATTCTCGGCTCAGTCAGTGATCGGTTACTCGCATGCTTCCTAACTTGAATTTTGCTCAAATACTGCGGCCGGTAGGCCAGATGCTCGAGCCGCTCCAGCTCGAATCTTTTAGCTTGAAAATCGAAGAAGGGGGTGTCTCTGTCCAGGCGCAAAAGCGTCGGGATCGAGTGCAGCCGGAGATCTCGCTGCGTGTCACCTGGCAGCTTTTTCGCCGCAAAAAAACCGCGTCCGAGCCGCAACCTTCCTCAGGACTATTGGAGTTGCATTATACGCGGGAGGATATTGCGCGGATGGAAAGCGAAGCTCAGAGCCGCCGGCAAGCGGCCGGCGGTCGACCGGAGGCTCACGCGTTGTCGCAGGTGCTTCGCGCCGTTGGAGCTTTCGTCGATCAGAAACAAGGGCGATTGACGAGCATCACAATGGCGGGACAGGATATTACCATCGAGTACGAGTCTGCGTTGAGGCAGAACCTCACGGAGAAATTTACCGTGGCGACGTTATATGATTACTGGGTCAAAATGTACCTGAAACGGCGCCAGCGCAGCTAGCTTTGCTCTCGCCTGGACATTCCTACTCAGCGGCTCCAACTGGCCTACTCAACGCTTACGGGTTCTTCGCCGAAAACAAACGCAAGACTTTGGCGATCGGATCGTAATACCGGTCAACCACCCGCTCTTTGAGAGGGATAATCGCATTATCGGTGATGTGAATATGCTCAGGACACACCTCAGTGCAGCATTTGGTGATGTTGCAATAGCCAATGCCCGCTTTCTGCCGAATGAGCTCCATGCGATCATTGGTGTCGAGCGGGTGCATTTCCAGCGCCGCAAGCCGAACGAATAGGCGCGGACCGGCAAACGCGGGCTTGTTTTCATCGTGATCACGAATCACGTGGCAAACATTCTGGCAAAGAAAACACTCGATACATTTGTGAAACTCTTGCACTCGATCGATGTCCTCCTGAAACATGCGACGGGTGCCATCGGGTTCTTTCGGTTTGGGTTTGAACGCGGGCACCTCACGAGCTTTTCGGAAATTGAAAGAGACATCGGTCACGAGATCGCGAATCACTGGAAAAGTGCGCATCGGCGATACCGTGATCGTTTCGCCGGGATCGAAGATATTCATGCGCGTCATGCACATCAGCCGCGGTTTGCCGTTAACCTCGGCGCTGCACGATCCGCACTTGCCGGCTTTGCAGTTCCAGCGCACCGCGAGATCGTTGGCTTGCTGCGCTTGTATGGCGTGGATCACATCGAGAACCACTTGGCCTTCCCCGACGGCGATGCGATAATCCTTGAACTCGCCTCCGCTGGCGTCACCGCGCCAGACGCGCATATGGACTTGCTGATCAGGCATCAACTTTTCTCCTCGAGTAATGCTTTGAGTTCCCCCGGGATTTCCGGCAGGGGCTCCTGAGCAAGCGTCATTTGCCCATTTGTTTTCCGGATCACAACATTGACCTTCGCGAACTTCGCGTCGGTGTTCGGATAATCGTCGCGAGTATGGCCACCGCGACTCTCTTTGCGCTCAATAGCCGCCAAAGTCGCGGCTTCGGCAAAACTCAGAAGCGAGTGCAAATCGAGCGCAAGATGCCAACCCGGATTGTATTGGCGATTGCCCTCGACCTTTACTTGCCGGCTCCGTTGCCGCAGTCTTTGAATAATTTCTAACGCTTGATTCAGTTCGGACTCGGCTCGAATGATGCCTACGAGGTTCTGCATGCACTCTTGCAGATCCGAGTGGATGGTATACGGGTTTTCCTTGCCCGTGCCCTCAAAAGGTGCCAGAAGATCGTGCGCGTATTGATCGAGCTGATCGTTGTTGATCGAGACCGCGCCGGCAAAGGATTTCGCGTATTCCGCCGCATACAGCCCTGCGCGTCGGCCGAATACCAGGAGATCCGAAAGCGAGTTGCCTCCGAGCCGATTGGCGCCGTGCAGTCCGGCGGCGACTTCGCCGGCGGCAAACAGCCCGGGTACGGTCGTCGCGGTACTATCGGCATCGACTCGGACGCCGCCCATCGCATAATGACACGTGGGGCCGACCTCCATCGGTTCTTTGGTGATATCGACGTCCGCCAGTTCCTTGAATTGATGATACATAGAAGGCAACCTGCGCTGTATGTAGTCTGCCGGACGGCGCGATGCGATATCGAGAAAAACGCCTCCGTGCGCTGTGCCGCGGCCCGCTTTGACTTCCGAATTGATGGCCCGCGCGACTTCATCGCGAGGCAGCAAATCAGGGGTACGGCGATTGGTGCGCTTGTCTTCATACCAAGCGTCGGCTTCCTTTTCAGTGTCCGCCGTTTCGGCTCTAAAAAATTCCGGAATATAGCCGAACATGAAGCGCTTGCCTTCGGTGTTCTTCAAGGTGCCGCCGTCGCCGCGGACCCCTTCGGTGACCAAGATACCGCGCACGCTCGGCGGCCAAACCATGCCGGTTGGGTGGAATTGAATAAATTCCATGTCCATAAGATCCGCGCCGGCATCTAGCGCCATAGTGACGCCGTCTCCCGTGTACTCCCACGAGTTGGAGGTCACCTTCCAGGCTTTGCCGCCGCCGCCGGTGGCGAGCACGACCGCCTTGCATCGGAACAAAATGAATTTGCCGGTTTCGCGCCAGTAGCCAAAAGCTCCGCTGATTCGACCGCCATCGGTGAGTAAGCGTTGAAGATTGCACTCCATATAAACATCGATGCCCTTGTGCACGGCGTGCTGCTGAAGCGTGCGGATCATCTCCAGGCCAGTGCGGTCACCGACGTGAGCCAAGCGCGCATAACGGTGACCGCCAAAATCGCGCTGTAAAATCAATCCCTCTTTGGTGCGGTCGAAAAGGGCGCCCCATTCCTCCAGCTCGAGCACACGATCAGGCGCCTCCTGAGCATGAATCTGAGCCATGCGCCAATTGTTGAGCAGCTTGCCGCCGCGCATGGTATCGCGAAAATGCACGCGCCAGTTGTCCTCAGGGTAGACGTTGCCCATGGCCGCCGCGATTCCGCCTTCGGCCATCACGGTATGCGCTTTCCCGAGCAGCGATTTGCAGACCAGCGCTGTCCTGACCCCCTGCGCTGACGCTTCCACGGCGGCCCGCAAACCGGCACCGCCGGCGCCGATGACGACGACGTCATACTCGTGGCTCTCGTACTTATCTTCGGCCATTAGAAGAACCTCAAATCGGAGATCACGCCCATCGATAGTAAGCGGACGTAAAGGTCGGCCAGCGCGACAAAGACGAGACTCACCCAGGCGTATTCCATATGCTTTTCGTTAAGCCGCGTGATGAAGCTCCAAAGCTTATACTTGCTCGGGGCGCGGTGAAAGGAATCCAAGTAGCCACCGCAGACATGGCGGCATGAGTTGCACGAAAGACTAAAGACCGAGAGCAACGCGGCATTTACGCACAGCACGATCGTGCCGAGACCGACGCCAAAGCCGTCCGGAAAACGAAATGCCGCGAAGGCATCCCACCAAAGAAAAGCGAGAATCACCAGCGACAGGTAAAAGAAGTACCGATGAAGGTTTTGCAAGAGAAAAGGAAAGCGCGTCTCACCCGTATAACTGCGGGATGCGTCGCGCACAGCACATGCCGGAGGCGACAGAAAGAAAGAGCGATAATAGGCTTTTCGATAGTAGTAACATGTGGCTCGAAAACCACCTGGTATCCAGAGGATCAAAAACGCCGGCGACAGGTTCCACCAGGAACCGACGATCGGCAAGCTGACGTGGGCGCAATTTGTCGCGAGACAAGGTGAGTAGAACGGAGACAAATAGGGGTCGACGAAATAGTGAGCATTTTGTAGAGCTGCCCAAGTTGCATAGATGGCAAATCCGCCAAGTCCAACCACTACAAGAAAGGGTTGAAGCCACCAATTATCTTTGCGTAAGGTTTTAAACTGGTACAAACTCAATGTTCGTTCTGCCACGACACTACCCTCTTCGTTCCGATACTAGCGTCCAATTTTTTGATAAACACCGATAACCTTCACTGTCAAGCAATCATCCGCGATTCGTCGCGCACCGCCTCAGACACAATCGCGCCTTCCACGTTCAGGCATGGAAACATCACCGTTGAAAAACGAACGGAGTGAATAACGAGCGAAGCGCGATCAATTAGGTGTAGTGCTGGCTCAGCTTGCCGGCTGCAACAGTTTCTTCGTAAATTTTATAGCAGAAACACAATTCGTTTGCACGCGGACAACCCTTACAGGAAGTGACGACGCACGGCGCGCGAAGGCGCGCCAATCTGTCGCATATCTGCAACGTTCCTCCTCCTACTGTAACACTTTTGAGAAGCAAGGGCGGCTTGATCTGGTAACGGCGCATGGCATAGCGATTGCGCCGACCTTAAGTCGAAAGCAATAACCGCCGAAGTGCAACAGCCAATCACGATAGCCACTATCCTCGCTTTAGAAAACCGGCACCGACAGAGTCGAATTCTACGAATCGTGCGGGGCTGCTCAAAAATCAAGTCGGCACGCTTCGCCGCATCGGTAACGTCCGGGACCGGGCACGACGCCGCCGGAGGCACGAAATGAACATCGGCTATTCACTTTCTAGTGAGGAGACCACCCCCGCTGATTTGATTCGCTACGCGGTGCGAGCGGAACAAGTAGGCTTCAGCTTTGCGCTGATTTCCGATCATTTCCATCCCTGGCTGACCCGGCAAGGTCAAAGTCCTTTCGTGTGGACTGTCGTCGGCGCGATTGCCCAAGCGACCAAACAAATCGCACTCGGGACCGGCGTTACTTGTCCGATCATGCGAATTCATCCGGCGATTATTGCTCAAGCGGCGGCCACTGCTGCACTCCTGATGCCGGGGAGATTTTTTCTGGGTCTCGGCACCGGCGAAAACTTGAACGAGCATATTCTCGGCAGTCATTGGCCGCCGAACGATATACGGCGGAAGATGCTCCAAGAAGCCGTCGTGATCCTGCGGCTTCTCTGGCACGGCGGCAGTCAAAGCTACCGAGGAGAATACTTCACCGTGGAGGAAGCGGAGGTTTTCAGTTTGCCGGAAAAACCGCCGCCGATCATGATTGCGGCTGCGGGCGGGCGGTCAGCCGAACTCGCGGGCGAAATTGGCGATGGCTTGATCAGCACTGTGGCAAGCGACTCTCTTGTGCGGAAATTCCGAAGTTCGGACGCCGCCAGTGATAAGCCACGCTACGGCCAGATGACAGTCTGCTGGGCCAAGACAGAAGCGGAGGCTAAAAAGATCGCCAAAGAATGGTGGGCCGTGGCGGCGATTCCTGGGCAGTTAATGAGTCAACTTGCGACCCCCGCTGAGTTCGAGGCGGTCGCGCAGCTTATCGACGAAGACGCGGTAGCTGCAAAGATAGTCTGCGGACCGGATCCCGAAAAACACCTCCAAGAGATCGAATCCTACTGCAAGGCAGGATTCGATCATGTTTATATTCATCAGGTCGGCCCGGATCAGAGCGGGTTCTTCGAATTTTATCAACGAGAGATATTGCCGGCAGTCAAATAGCGGTTGCAGCGAAGCACGCGGCGGATCGGACGATGACATGAAAAATCTTGGCGCGAGAAGATGGGCAATTGCCGAAGGCTACATTCCGGCTTACAGCCATGGTGAGGCTCCCGAGCTAACCAGCCACGAGACTGTTTGCATCCTCAATGCGGGCGATACTGACGCTGAAGTTACGATCACGATCTTCTATGCCGATCGTGAGCCCGGCGGCCCCTATCGGCTGAAGGTCCTCGCGCGCCGTACCAAGCACGTGCGCTTCAACAATCTCCAGGATCCTGAACCGATTCCGAACAACACCGATTTTGCCAGCGTCATCGAATCCAGCGTACCTATCGTTGTCCAGCATACCCGGCTCGATTCTCGTCAGGCCGAAACCGCTTTGCTGAGTACCGTCGCATACGCGGCCGGTGATTGACTCGATGTCCGAATATCCAGAGATCAAACGAATCGAAGTTTCGGTTTACAAAACTCCAACGGACTTTCCTGAATCAGATGGAACCCTCGAGTGGACGGACACCACGACTGTGGTTGTCGAGGCGTACGCCGGCAATAGAACGGGGATCGGTTACACATTTGCCGATATCGCAACGGGACAATTGATCAAAGACAGACTTGCCCCGCTGCTTGTCGGCGCCGATGCGCTGGCGGTGCCAAGCTCTTGGCTCGCCATGGTGAGATCGATTCGCAACCTAGGGCGGCCGGGGATTGCGTCGATGGCGATTTCAGCGCTGGACGTGGCGCTATGGGACTTAAAAGCGCGCCTGTTGAATCTACCGCTGCTCGGGCTGCTCGGTAAAATACGCGATCGCGTCCCACTCTATGGCAGCGGCGGGTTCACCTCCTATTCGCTAGAACAGCTGCAAGGCCAACTCGCAGATTGGGCCGCAGCGGGAATCGGCGCCGTAAAAATGAAAATCGGCCGAGAGCCTGCCGCGGATCCCCAGCGAGTGCGGGCCGCACGGAGCGCGATCGGGCCAGATGTCGGGCTCTTCGTCGATGCCAATGGCGCGTACGACCGAAAACAAGCGCTGCGGCAAGCCGAGCGCTTCGCAGCCGAGCGAGTAACCTGGTTTGAAGAGCCGGTTTCCTCCGATGACCTCGACGGCCTTCGGCTGATTCGGGATCGCGCGCCCGCGGGAATGAACATCGCCGCGGGCGAATACGGCTATGATCTGGTCTATTTTCGGCGCATGCTCGAAGCCGGCGCAGTCGACGTGTTGCAGGCTGACGCCACCCGCTGTGGCGGTTTCAGCGGGTTTATGGCGGTTGCCGCGCTCTGTCAAGCGCGCTCCATGTTGCTGTCGGCGCACACCGCGCCCTCGCTTCATGCGCATGTCTGCTGTGCGCTCGCGCCGGTCTGTCACGTCGAGTATTTCCACGACCATACGCGGATTGAACAGATGTTTTTTGACGGGGCGCTTACAGCTCAGGACGGCGCTCTGGCGCCCGATCCGTCGCGGCTTGGTTTAGGAATAGAATTTAAACGCGCCGATGCTCAACGATACGCGCTATGAACCAAACGCAGTCCAATCCTTCCAAAGCGAGTTTCAAGCTTATGAGAACAGAACCCAGCAGCACGGATGCAAAAACCAATTATCATAGCGACGCCATCGGCGTTTTTCCGATCGACCCGCGCCGCCGCACGCGGCTCGGTCGAGTCGAACAGGCGCGCACAGCAAAATTCGACCGCTCAAACGTCG
>JBIOXP010000320.1:0-8662 GCA_044869705.1 Binatia bacterium
TCTCGTCAGCGAAAAGGACAAAATGCGCGCTCTCGAATGGCTTCAGCGATTTATGGACATCGAGGGTGAGCTGACTGAAAAGCTTCAGAGCCTGGCGTCGTTGATTCGACGAATCGATCGCGAGCGCCCGGTCGATAACGGCTAAAGCGTCGGCGTAGCGTCCTTGGTAAAACTTGACGCGAGCGTCGAAGTCCAAAGCCGCGGGAGATTGCGGCTCTTCCTTGAGCGCTTTGGCCGCGAATTCCTCCGCCTGCGTAATGCGTCCGGCATCGAGAAGCTCTTCACCAACCTTGAACTTCGGATCAGCTTCCGCGCCGAAGGAGCGCGGCGGCGGCAAAGTCCCAACCAGAATGGCCAGGCCAATCGACAGCGCGAAGATCGAGGCTCGGCGCCGATAACTCAGCGACCGCCTCCGGTAAGGGAAAAAAGCTCTACGACAGGACACCTAGAATCACTCGGAAAGATTTTTGAAGTAGCGCTCGATTTGCTCTTTCATTTGCGGCGGCACGCCCTGCTTCAGCGACTCGAGAATTTCTTCGCGGAAGTTGCGCGGCGCCTTGTACTCGTCTTTGCCAGGAAGGCGGAACTTCTCGGTATCCAAACCGCTGAAGCCGTTTTCAATGTTGAAGTCGGGAAACTGCGGCATGCCCGGAAGCGGCATCATCGAACCGTAAGGAAGAAACCGCCCCTGACGAAAGAGGCGCGTCATCGGCATATTGCCGATCTGGCCGCGCTGCGCCATCTGTTGCATGGCGGATTGCATCTGCTGCTGTGACTGCGACAGCCGATCGAGAGCGGTTTGCTCGGGCGGCACCGCCCCGCGGGAATCGAGTTGACCCAGCCGTTCGTGAGCGCCGCCCATCGAACTCCCCGCCTCGCCAATGTTTTGGACAATCTTGGGATCGAGCTGCGGGAAAAGTTGAAACAACGACTCCAATTTTTCGTGTAATTCGTTGGTTCGCTCTCGCAACATATCCTGGCGATTCGCGAGATCGCGTAGGTTGCGTTTTTCGCCGTCCGTGAGCGCCTGTCCCGGCTGGTTGAGCATGGAGTCGAGCTCGGATTTAATGTTGTCGAGGCTCTTTTCGGCCCGCTGAGCGCGCGCTTCCTGCGCTCGGCTGCGCTTTTTCCCAAGCTCCTTGCGCGCCCGGCCGTCGCCCTCTTTGTATCCGGGAAAATCTTTATTGGTGAGCTTCGCGATCAGATTCTTTATTAGCGAATTCATCGTCGAGTCATCCAAGTTGGTTAACAGACTGGGATCGTCGGGGCCTTCGCGCTCGGGAAAGAGATCGGTGAGCTGTCCTAACTCCGCAATCGCTTTTTCCAGAAACCGGTCGAGCTTGTTTTTCAAACCGGCATCGCGCTCCGTCAACGCGGCATTGTTCATGCCCTCGGTCTTCATCAGGATTTCCTGCTGCTCGCGGGCGATCTCCTGAAGCTCGCTGCTCTGGCGCTGCATCTCGCCTTGCATGCGTCCCATCCCGGAGGCCATCGTGGAGCGCTGGGCATTTTGTAATGCCGCAACCATCTGCGCCATCTGGTTGAATAAGTCCCGCGCCAATTGCCGCGCGCCCTCGACATCTCCCTCTTTCAGCTTTTTGCGGATCTCCTCCAAAGCCTTGAACATGTCGTCGAAGCCAAGACCCTGCATGTTCTCGGCGTTCATGAAATCATCCGGCATCTGCTGCGCCAGTTGGGACAGCGCCTGCTGCAGGCTTTGCAGCGTGTTGGCCAGATCCGAGATCTGCTTCATGATCGCATCGAGGTTCTTGTCGCCGCTTTGCAGTTTTTCCAAAGCGTCCATCAGCCGTTCTTGATTGCGGGTTAAGTCTTGGGCGGTGGAAGCGAGTTCCTGAGCTTTCATCCGCTTGCCGATGTCTTCGGACAGGAGCGACATGCGCTCGAGCTCGCCGGCGATCTGGTCGTGCGCCTTGAGCTTATCCTCGGCGGTAGCCGCCTGCTGTTGTTTTTTCAACAGCTCGTTTTGGGTATATTCGAGATTACGTTTGAGCGCCTCGAGATCGCTCCACGTCGCAAAGTCCGACATGCGATCCTTTTCGGTTTGGCGCATCAAGTCCTCGGTTCGTTTGAGCGCGTCCGCAAGATTCTGCTCGAACCTCTTGTCGTTCTCGGGGGGCGCCGCGAGCTTTTCTCCGGGCGAAGGCCTCTCGAGATGATCGGCCAAAAGATCGACCATGCGATTGTTCAGATCGCGGACCATGTCAGCAACTTGTTGATGCTCGCCCTTGAGATTTTTTAATTTCAGCCGAACCGAGCGCGAGGTGCCGATTTTCGGGCCTGAAATGGTGTCATTGTCGAACACCTGCAGGAAAAATACCGCTTCCTCACCCTCGCGCAAGCCCAGTTTGCCCAAATCCCAATTATACTGATCGCGCATGATGAGGCGCTTGGACTCGTCTTTCTGCAGGATGGTTTTCTCTTCGCGATCTCCGATTTTCGTCACCAGCGCGATTTCGCCGATACCGAAGTCATCGCGCGCGGTGTATTCCAACGCTAGCGTTTCATCGCCGTTGATTTCTAAATCTTCAGTCGGGCGAAGCAGATCGACCGTAGGAAAACCGTCGGGCTTGACGCGAAGCTCGTAGGCGATGGGCGTGTTGCGAAATCCATAGTTGTCTTCGACGCGAATGCGGTAAGACTGAGCTTGAAACAGGACAAAGTTGGCCTGGAGCTTACGCCCGTCGATTTTAAGCGGGATTTTTTTGCCGTCGTCCATTTCGATCTCAGCTTTGACGACGTCCTTGGTTGCGACCGCATCGAGACGAACCGTCGAGCCTTTGAGCCCCTCGATATTGCCCTCCGGCACGGAAATCGACCCGAGACCGCTGTAAGCCGGCGGGTAGAGAATCAACTGCACATTGGCGATTTCCGGTGGATCGATCGCTTCGGCCGTGTACGTATCCGATGAAAAGGGGCCGGTGACGGCACGGTAGTGAAGAGTCTTGTCTAAACGAGCGACTTTGACGCTGAACTTTCCCGCGCCGAGATTTTCCATCGCAACGTTTTCCACGCCGAGTAATTCGCCTGCTGGGTTCGCGCCGGTCCATGTGATCAGCTGCAGCGATTGCGGCAGCGCGCCGGCCGTGACCGCTGCGATCGTTAGCGGCGCGCCGCGAACCAGGCGAACACCTTTGGGCTCCATCTCGATGCTGGTTTTTGTCGGCGGCAAATGCGCCAACGGATCGGTCAGCATGCCAAAGGTGCCGCTCACCCAAGAGGGATTCAAAAGAACCATCGCAAGAACCGGCAGCGCGACAAAGCCGAGGAGGCGGATTCCGGATCTCACGCGCCGGGTATCGAGTAGCTCGGCGATCTGCAGATCGGCAACTTGTTTACGGGTCACGCGCAAAAGCGCCAAGATCATCGAGGCGGAAGCACCGGCGGTCCCGCGTTGCTCGACGACCTGAGGATAAAGCTGAAGCGAATTGATCAGGTTATTGCGCAGCCTAGGTTGCTTCTGTTCGATATAAAGCGCCGCAGTTTCCTGAGAAAAACGCCGCAGAAAATGAAACAACGTCCAGCCGACCGCCGCGAGCAGCACGCCTGCGGTGAGAATGCTGTAGGCGAGCGGAGCATACGGAAAGAGGTTCTTGAGCTGAGCAATGCCCGGTCCGAGCGCCAGAAGCACCAGCGCACAGATCGCCGTAACACACACGCCTTCAAGGGCGCGGAGCAGCTTGAATCTACGCGCGAAGCGGTTCAGAAAGCGCGATAGATACTGATATTCTTCTTGTCCCATGGCGCGAAAATCAGCGTCATCTTATCGCCGATGATAAGGGTTGTCTATGCCCGCAGCGCGTCGTTGGCCAAGTGGCAAGAGCGAATCGCTTGTGTTATGCAAATTGGATACATGAGAGCCGCAAAGAAAGGAATTGGACGTGAGCATGGACAATAGGGCTGGCGATATTCTTGAGCTGCACGAGGGACATGAAGACGAATTTGGCGAGGACGGCGACGAGATGCTCATGGACGAAGATCATCCGATGTGGCGCTCGGAGCGCATCACGCTCAATTCGGTCGGCATCGATATCGGGTCTTCGACTTCGCATCTGATTTTTTCGCGCTTGACGTTGCGCCGCCAGGGCGTCGCGCTATCGAGCCGCTTTGTCGTCATCAACCGTGAAATCATTCACGAGTCGCCGATTCTGTTAACGCCTTATGTCGACAAGACCACGATTGACACGAATCAGCTGGCCGATTTTATTCATGAAGCTTACCGCCAAGCGAATTTAACTCCGGAGGATATCGATACCGGCGCGCTTATCGTTACCGGCGAAGCGGCGAAAAAGAAAAATGCCGAAGCGATCGCCGCGTTATTTTCCGCCGAGGCTGGGAAATTCGTCTGCGCCACGGCCGGTCATAATCTGGAAGCGATTCTCGCCTCCTATGGGTCGGGCGCAGTCCATATGACTTATCATGAGGGCGGGGATTTTACGGTGATGAACGTCGATATCGGCGGCGGCACCAGCAAGATCGCCATTGTCCAAGCGGGCAAAGTCATCGATACCTGCGCGGTGGAAATCGGCGCGCGCCTCGTCGCGATGGATGAGCACGGCGTGATCAACAGACTCGAGGATACCGCGCTTAAAATAGCCAAAATGGCCGGTATCGAGCTGCGTCTCGGCGGCAAAATGACGGATGAGGAGAAAGAAAAGTTCGCCAAGGTGCTTTGCGACTCGCTCTTCGAGGTCATGGAACGGGGGCCGCTCTCGCCCCAGGTGCAAGATCTTTTGCTGACGCCTAATATTGAGTTCAAGGATCCGATTCACGCGGTGATGTTTTCCGGCGGCGTGTCTGAGTTCGTCTATGGTTACGAAAAACGCAATCTTGGCGATCTCGGCGTGCAGCTCGGGAAGAAGGTCCGGGCCAGAGCCAACCAGCTGAACGGCGGCAACGTCCCGCTGCGTCCGGCGGAGGTGCGGATTCGTGCGACGGTCATCGGCGCTTCGCAGTACACAGTGCAGGTGAGCGGAAATACAATCTATCTCTCGCATCCCGATCTCTTGCCGCTGCGCAATTTGCAAGTGGTCACGCCGCAATTCGAGCAGCGCGAAACCATCACAGTGGCGGACATACGCGATGCGGTGAGCCGGGCATTGCAGCGATTCGATGCCCAAGATACGGAGCGCACAGTGGCCCTGGCGATCCGCTGGGAGCTCGGACCTTCTTATCCTTTAATTCGGACCCTCGCAGAAGGCCTAGTGAACGCCATGAAGGATCATATCGATCAAGGTCAGCCGCTGGTCCTGGTATTCGATGCCGATATCGCCAAGCTCATGGGTAATATTATCGAACGGGAGCTAATTCCAGGGGCCGGCATCATTTCAATCGATGGAATCGATCTGAAGGATTTTGATTTTATCGATATCGGTCAGGAGTTGCCGGATGCCAAAGCGGTCCCCGTCGTCATCAAATCATTGATTTTCCGCCATACCGAGCATGGCCGGGGTCACACGCATCACGCGCATTGAAACAGAAACCGATGATGGAAGATTAAGAATGGAAGATGGTGCAGACGTGAACTTCCAGAAGCTTTATCGTCGCTCCTCAGGAGCAAGTTACATTGACTTTGCCGAGGTATTTTAATAACTTGAATTATCACGTAATTGCGGGTGCTCATTACTATGGAAGAAGCCAGCGGACTGCATAATTTTCTGGAAATCGTCACCAAACCCGACAATATCCCGATTGTCGCGATGCTGATTCTGGTGATTTTCTTCACCTGGTTAGGGCTGCGCGAAGCATTCAAAAACGACAAATTGATTGAAGAAGGCAGAGAAGACGAAATCCCCAACGACATGTGGAAATAAATGTTGAGGACATGGCTGGTTTTGGCCGTCCTCACGGGGGTTGCTGCTTCTTATCCCGCCTACGGTGTAACCCTATCTCGTGACGACCCGCGCTGGCAGCAGGCGCGCGGCGACTTGGCTGACGGAAAAACCAGCGAAGCTAAGGCAGAATTTGAAAAGCTGCTGGCGGAAGATCCCAACAACCCTGATCTGCATCTGTTTCTCGGCATGGCATTGCTGCGTTTGAGAGATCCGCGTGGTGCCGAGGCTGCGGCCAGGAAAGCGATCGCTTTGGACCCGCAACATGTAGATGCCAGAACGTTTCTGGCGTGGATCGAGCTGGAGGTGCGCGGCGATGTGGACGCGGCTATCGGCGAATACGAAAAGGTGCTCGAGCTCCATCCCGAGCTACCGGAGGCCTACAGTAATCTTGCCGTCGCGCAAAAGCGCAAGGGGCAACTCAACCGCGCAATCGACAACCTGAACCGGGCGCTGCAACGAAAACCCGATTTTGTCACCGCGCTCACGATGCGCGGCGGCATTCTAGCCGAACAAGGCAGATGGCCCGAGGCCCGCCGCGATTTCGAAGCGGCGCTGCAGATCGATCCGCGCGACGATGGCGCGCTTTACGGCGTCGCACAAGCGATGCGCGAATCGCGTGATTACGCCGGCGCTCAACAGGCATTGCGCGCGCTGGTTGCGCGGTCGCCGAACTTTGTTTACTGGCTCGAGTGGGGCAGAATAGGATTGATTCGGTATTGGTGGGTGCTGTTGTCGGTGGCGGTGGTTGTCGCGCTCAGAGGACGGATCATGAAACGGAGGGTCGAAGCGAATGGCTGAAGCCAAGAAACGCAAAGGAACAGCGCTCCTGGCGGTGATGAATGAAAGCTGCTCGAGTTGCGCCGGTTCGCCCATCTGCGAAGCCCATTGCCCGGTGGATGACTGCATCAATTTGCTTTATGAGGAACTCCCCGGCGGCGGTTTGAAGCCCTACCGTGTATTCGTCGATAACGACAAGTGCATCGGTTGTCAGATGTGCTACAGCGATGATTTGACCAAGGTTCAGCAGCACAAGGAAACCGGCGAAATTTTTTACGAGTACGCCAATCGATTCTACGATGCCAATCGCAAGCCGGTGCCGCCGGATGCCGTGCCAAAGCGATTCCAACTGCAATTGATCGGCACCGAATCGGAAGACCGCCTGGACAAAAAGATTTGTCCCTGGGACGCGATTAAAATGTATGAATTCGATGATGGACTGGTCATGTCCGAATATTTTTACGACAAGACGAAAATTAAGGAAGTCAACGGCCAGTACGTAATCGACAGCGAAGAAAAAGCGCGCCTGGAAGAAAAGCAAAGCGAGCTCTACGAGTAGCTGAACCGTACGGAGTGAATGATGGCGGAAAAAATTGAAATCATGGAGACAGTGCTGCGTGATGCGCATCAGTGTCTGGTGGCGACGCGCATGCGCACGGAGGACATGCTGCCGATCGCCGCCGAACTCGACGAGGTCGGTTACTGGTCGGCGGAAACCTGGGGCGGAGCAACCTTCGACGCGACGCTGCGTTACTTGAAGGAAGACCCTTGGGAGCGATTGCGCAAATTGCGGGCCGCGATGCCGAAAACCCGCTTTCAAATGCTTCTACGCGGGCAGAATGTGGTCGGCTACCGAAACTACCCCGATGATGTGGTTCAGGCCTTTGTCCAACGCGCGGCAGCCAATGGGATCGATGTTTTTCGTATTTTCGATGCGATGAACGATATCCGCAACATGAAAACCGCCATCGACGCGGCGCTCAAGACCGGCAAACTCGTCGAAGGGACAGTGTGTTACACGATCAGCCCGGTGCATTCGGTAGACTATTTTCTGCACGTGGCCGAAAAACTCGCCGACATGGGCGTCCAGCTGATTTGTCTAAAAGACATGGCGGGAATGCTGGCGCCGTACGCGGGTTACGAGATCATCAAAAAAATAAAGTCGCGCATCGATCTGCCGTTGCATCTTCATTCGCACTGCACCGCCGGCCTGGCCCCCATGACATACATGATGGCGATCGAAGCGGGCGCGGACATTCTCGATACGGCGATTGCGCCATTTTCCCAAGGCACTTCACAACCTGCCACCGAACAACTCGTTGCCGCGCTTCAGGGAACGCCTCACGACACCGGCTTGGATCTCGCTAGATTGAACAGGATCGCCGAGTACTTTTATCGTATACGGCGCAATTACACCGAGTTCGAGAGCCCGGTCAATAATCAGATCAAAACCGACGTGCTGACCTCGCAAATTCCCGGCGGAATGCTTTCCAATCTGGTCGCTCAGTTGCGCCAGCAAAAAGCCGAAGACAAGCTCGACGCGGTATTGGCGGAAATGCCGCACGTAAGAGCAGACTTGGGATATCCGCCGCTGGTTACGCCCACCAGCCAGATCGTCGGCTCCCAGGCGGCGTTGAACGTCATGACCGGCAAGCGCTACTCGGTGGTGGCCATGGAAACGCGCAATTATGTGATGGGTCTATACGGCGAACCGCCCGGTCCGATCAGCGAGCAAGTGAAAAAGATGGTGCTCGGCAAAAAGGAGCCGATCACTTGTCGTCCGGCGGATCTTCTCAAACCTGGGCTGCAACAAGCGCGCAAGGATGCCGCCACTCTCGCCATCAGTGAAGAAGATGTACTGACTTATGCGTTATTTCCGGAGATCGCCAGGGACTATTTCACCCTGCGCAACGGGCGGGCCGAAGCGATTGAGGATCGTCAACAGGCAGCAGTCAGGCATTAATACCAGAAGCGAAGGTCGCTTCTAAAGATATTGTCCCTCAGATGATTTTGTTTAAGGGGTATTCGATGAT
>JBIOXP010000321.1:0-9933 GCA_044869705.1 Binatia bacterium
AATCAGACACAGCGGATTTTTTGCATGCAAAACTTTATGCAACTTGGCGGAACCTATCCGATCCGCAAAGTGATGTCAACGTAGGTTGATCACGCTTGCAAAAACAAATGAAAATGATAAGGAGTCATGCGATTTGAACGGCACATTGATGAGTTGGACATTCTAGCGTAACCAATTCAGGCGTAAAAACGCCAGCAACTTTTCAAGGAGGCTATGTGGCACAGACGAAGTTACAGGCGGTCGGCTTGCGGCATGAATACTATCAACCACGAACAGGTGGTAGGCTGCTGGCGCTCGACCAAGTCAATCTCGAGGTTCACGATGGCGAGTTCGTGACCATTGTCGGTCCGAGCGGCTGCGGGAAAACCACCTTCATCAATCTTTGCGACGGCCTACTCAAGCCGACAGCCGGCAAGATCATTATCGATGGCAAGCCGGTGACCGGCCCCGGGATCGATCGCGGTATGGTGTTTCAGGATTCCTGCCTAATGCCTTGGCGAACCGTGTTCAAGAACGTGATCTTCGGTCTTGAATGTCAGGGTCTCGATCACGGCTCAGGCGAGGAGCGCGCACGCGATTTTATCAAACTCGTGGGATTGCAGGGCTTCGAAGACCATTTTCCCCACGAGCTATCCGGCGGTATGCAGCAGCGCTGCAACCTCGCACGCGCGTTGACGGTGGATCCCAAGATCTTGATCATGGACGAGCCGTTCGCCGCGCTCGACGCTCAGACACGCGAAATCATGCAGGCCGAACTTTTGCGGATCTGGCGCGAATCCGGAAAGACCGTGCTGTTCATCACGCATCAAATTAACGAGGCGATCTTTCTCGCGGATCGAGTCATTGTTTTTGGCGCGCGTCCGGGTAGAGTCAAAAAGATGATTCCCATCAACTTGCCGCGTCCGCGGGATCTCTCGATCAAACGCGATCCGAAGTTTCTTCAGTATGAAGATGAGCTTTGGACCTTGATCGAGGAAGAAGTCAAGAAGACGATGATCGCCGACCAAATCGTCCACAACATAAACGCCTAATGAGAAGACAGGACTGGATATGGGGAATCGTGTCAGTTCCCAATCCCTGATCCTCTTAGGCTGCACCCTCTTCGTACTCTATCTTGCCGGAGTTCCGCTCCTGATGCTGCTTTACGGCAGTATCAGGAGTGCGCCCATTGGCGAACCCGGCGCGACCTACACGATTCAGAACTACGTCAAGGCCTATTTCGATAAAGAGTTTTATCTCCTCCTGCTCAATTCGGTTTATTACGCGCTCGGCACCTGTACTTTGACTTTTCTGATCGGCACCTTTCTCGCCTGGGTGAGTGAACGCACCAATACGCCGTTGAAAAAGCTATTTGTGGTGATGTCGCTGATTCCGTTTATTATCCCCGGAATTCTCAGCACGATCTCCTGGATACTTTTGCTGAGCCCTAAGATCGGTTTGATCAACATCGCCGTCAAAGACATTCTCGGGCTCGATTCGGCTCCGTTCAATGTCTATTCCATGTGGGGAATGATCTGGGCGGAAGCGATCCATCTCTATCCGCTGGTGTTTCTGTTGATGTCGGCGGCCTTCCGCAACATGGACACTTCATTGGAGGAGGCGGCACTGACTGCCGGCTCAAGCACCCTGCAAACCTTCTATCGAGTCACGCTGCCGCTGATGCGTCCGGCCATGTTCAGCGTCTTGTTGATCAACTTCGTCCGAGGCATTGAAGCCTTCGAAGTGCCGGCGCTGATCGGCGTGCCGGCAAAAATTTCCGTGTTCACCACGAAAATTTTTCTCGCGATTCATCAATTTCCCTCGGACTTTGGCTTGGCAGGCGCCTACGCCGTGACGCTTCTCGCGATCAGCACCGTCGGCGTGCTCGTATATGGCCGCATTACGCGCAAAGAAGAACGCTATGCCACCGTTACAGGTAAAGGTTATCGTCCGCGCGTCATCGATCTCGGGGCGTGGAAGTATGTCACGCTCGGCATCTCGTTTTTGATTTTTTTTCTGGCCGTCATCTTACCCGTGTTTGTCTTGCTCTGGTCATCTTTTATACCGTACTACGGTGTGCCGTCGCGGGAGCTGATGGCCAAAATGACCATGGCCAATTACCAGTACATTATCAATTATCCTTTGGCGCTGACGGCCTTCAAGAATAGTTTTTACTTATCCGTCGGCTCGGCGACACTGGTGATGCTGCTGACTTCGGTGATCGCCTGGATCACCGTTAAGACTCGCCTGCCCGGTAGAGCCTTGCTCGACAACATGACCTTTATTCCGATCGCGATGCCCGGTATCGTACTGGGTGTCAGCTTGATCTGGGTGTATTTGACTTTGCCGATCCCAATTTATGGAACGATTTGGGTATTGCTACTCGCATACCTCACCAAGTTCATGCCGTATGGAATCCGCGCGGCTTCGGCGTCGATGATTCAAATCAACAAAGAGTTGGAGGAAGCTTCACTCACGGCCGGCGGTACCTGGTTTCAGACGTTCCGCAGAGTCGTGCTGCCCTTGTTAATGCCCGGATTTACGGCCGGCTGGATCTACATCAGTATCATCGCTTTGAGAGAGCTCTCGACTTCTATTTTGCTTTATTCGTACAACAGCACGGTGCTGTCGATCATGGCCTTCGATCTTTGGGAAGGCGGTCAGTACACCTACGTCTGCGCCCTCGGAGTGTTGATGGTGCTGTTGTTGATCGCAATGGCGTTCACCGCGCGAAAGCTCGGGGCGAGAATCGGTATCGCGGAATAATCGGTTTCAAGATACAGGTTTGGCTGCTCGCGGCTGCGTGGATCCAAGCCCGTTCGGAGGAGAGATGGCGGAATCACGAGAAATGGTACAGATCGAAGCGCTGGAGAAATATTTCGGCGAAGACAAGGAGCGCGTTCACGTGCTCAAAGGCGTTACCCTGAGTATTCCAGAGGGATCGCTTTACACCTTTCTTGGCCCGAGTGGTTGCGGCAAAACGACGACGCTGCGATGCGTCGCGGGTTTGGAGCGGCCGGATGGAGGAAAAATCAGCATTGCCGGCCACACGGTATTCGCTTCGGGCGAGCGGGTGTATGTGCCGACCAACAAACGACCGATCGGAATGGTGTTTCAATCGTACGCGATCTGGCCGCATATGACCGTAGCGGAGAACGTCGCCTATCCATTAACCATCCACCGACGGCCCAAGGAGGAAATCAAGCGCAAAGTCTCGGATGTTTTGAAAATCGTCGGCTTGGATGGCTTGGAAGACCGCCCGGCTCCGAAGCTTTCAGGCGGGCAGCAGCAGCGCGTCGCGTTTGCGCGCGCGCTCGTCAACGAGCCCAAGGTGATGCTCCTCGACGAGCCGCTCAGCAACCTGGACGCGAAACTGCGCGTGCAAATGCGTTCCGAAATCAAGTCGCTGCAGCGCCGCACTCACATCACGACGATTTTCGTTACGCACGATCAGGCTGAAGCGCTGGCGATTTCGGATCAGATCGCGGTCATGCACGCCGGCGTACTGATTGAAGTCGGCTCTCCGCATCAGCTATACACCCGGCCGAAACGCAGATTTACCGCGACGTTTCTTGGGTTGACCAACCTGATCGAAGGCAAGGTGGTCGAGATCGACGGCGACGGCAAGCCGGGAAAGTTGGAAACCAAAAAAGGCATTTTGAGCTTTATTCCATCGACCGATTTAAAAAAGAATCAGGCGGCGGTGATCTCGATCCGGCCGGAAAATATTCCCTTGTACAAGGAGCGGCCGCAAGGACTGGAGAACGTGCTCGAGGGAAAAGTCACCGAAGCGATTTTCATGGGCGACGCCTATCAATGCAAAATCGCCGTCGGCGACGACTTGCTCGCGGTGCATACGCATCCGTTCAACGCCGTTCATCTGGGCGACAAAGTTTATCTGCAGTTGGATCCGAGAAGTTGCAACGGTCTTCCGGCGGATGATAGGGAAGGTATTGAGGAATCCATGCTGGGGGACTAGAATCCCCCAAACAGAATCGGAAAGGAGACTGTCCACATGACAGCACTAGAGGCTAGGAAGCTGGCCGAAGATGAAATCAAAGCGGGGAAGACTCCCAGATACCGAGACTTGCGCGATTGGCTCGAAATTGTCGACAGCATCGGCGAGCTGAAGACAGTCGATGGCGTTGACTGGAATCTCGAGATGGGCACATTGGCCGAGATTTTCGCCCGGCAATCGAAGACTGGCGTCACGCCGGCGGTTTTGTTCGATAACGTCCCCGGGTATCCGAAAGGCTATCGAACTCTCTTCGCGCAAAACGCTTCATTCAAACGAATGGCGTTGAATCTTGGCCTCGACATGAACCTTTCCAGTTTGGACCTGGTGCGTGCGTTCCGCCAAAAGCTCGTCACCCATGAGGCAATCAAACACAAAGTTGTCACCAAAGGTCCGATTCTGGAAAACGTCGACTCGGGTGACAAAGTCGACCTGCTCAAATTTCCCGTTCCTTTCATGCACGAGCTCGACGGCGGTCGTTTCATCGGCACCGCCTGTCTGGTCACGACGCGTGACCCGGATGAAGGATGGGTTAACTTCGGCGCTTACCGCGGCATGGTGCACGACAAGAACAGCATGGGACTGTACATTTCGCCGGGCAAGCACGGCAGCATTCAACGCAACAAATACTTCGAGCGCGGCAAACCGTGTCCGGTGGTCGTCTCCGTCGGCCAGGACCCGGTGCTCTTCATGGTTTCGGGAAACGAGATTGACTACGGTGTTTCGGAATTCGACTACGCCGGCGGATTGAAGGGCGCGCCGATCGAAGTGATTGAAGGCAAATCCACCGGGCTTCCGTTTGCCGCCAATGCCGAAATCGTCATCGAGGGCTGGATGGACCCGACCGACCGCAAAACCGAAGGTCCATTCGGGGAATGGACGGGTTATTATGCCAGCTCCAGCCGTCCGGAACCGGTGATCCGAGTGGAAAATGTTTATTACCGCAATGACCCGATCCTCTGCTGTGCGCGTCCCGGTCGTCCGCCATCCGACTATTCAATAGCCAAGTGCATGGTGAAAGCCGCGCTGATCTGGGAGCAGGTCGAGAAAGCCGGCGTTCCGGATGTCAAAGGCGTATGGTGTCACGAAGCCGGCGGCGGTCGATTGCTCAATATCATTTCAATCAAGCAGCGCTATCCCGGTCACGCCCGCCAGGCGATGCTCGCCGCGTCTCAGGTCCATGCCGGCGCATATCTCGGCCGCTATGTCATCGTCGTCGACGAAGACATCGATCCGACCAATACGTTCGACGTGCTTTGGGCTCTCGCCAGCCGTTCCGATCCGGTGGAATCGATCGAGATTCTGCGCCGCTGCTGGAGCGGACCGCTCGATCCGCGCATCCACCCGAGCAAGAAGGGATTCAACTCTCGCGCCGTTATCGATGCCTGCCGGCCCTTCGAGTGGATGAAAGATTTTCCGCCGGTTGCGGAATCGTCGCCGGAATTGCGTGACAAGATTTACAATAAGTGGAAGAAAGTGATCGAAGCTTAATTTCGTAACGCTTGCGAAAAAAAGGGCGACCGCTAATCACGGCCGCCTTTTTTATTGCGACCCGAAATCTGCTTACGGGCCGCGCCCGATTTGAACCATCTTAACTTTCATTTCGAGTTCGTCTAAGAGCGTTTGCCCGAGTAGCGCCTGCGCGCGTATCGAGGGAATAACCGAAGTTTCACGCACGGTGACCAAAGTGATCGGCCTCCCATCCGAGGGGTCTTGGACGAAAGTTAAGGCAAACACGTAGATCCCGTCACGTTGACACTCCTCGATACCCGAGGCTATAAGTGAGTTATTCTAGCGGAGGTGAACCATGGCGAAGCTCAGGCACATTGCGTTCATTTCGAAGCAACCGAACGTGCTTAGCGATTTTTATCAGAAATATTTCGGGTTCGAGGAATGCAAAGTTTTCCCAAGCGGCTCCAGGATGGTCATCGATCCGCTGTTCAATTTGGCATTTCTGCAGAGCCGGGGAGACGAAGCCGGAGCGGTCGTCGGCACGCATCGGGCCGATGGCGCCGAGCTTGAACGGCAACCGGGCATTCACCACTACGGTTTTCTGGTCGATGATCTCAACCAAGCCGTTGCCAAGCTGCCAGCCAACTTACATCGCGGCGCAAGCCCGCAAGTCTCGGCCGGTGTCGGCGGACCGGAAGGTGCGCGGCCGGCAGAGATGCGCTTCATCGACCCGTGGGGCAACAACGTCGATCTTTCGGCGCGCGGATTTTTGGGCAGAGAAGAAAAAAAACTTCCCGGCGTGCGCTTGCTCGCGGTGCAAGTGCCGGATCTGGCGGCGGCGTGCGAATTTTATCAGCGGCAATTCGATCTCGAGCTCGTCGGCTGGACGGATGATGGGACGGTTCGCCTGAGCGACGGAACCGTAACCTTGCTATTGACGAAATCGCAAGTGCGTCCGAAGAGCGGCGTGCAGTATTTCGGCATTCAGGTTGAGAATCTCGGGCGCACGAAAAAGCGCTTGCAGGATGACGGCGTAAAGATCTCCGACGGGGGTAAGGACGAGATTCAATTCGCCGATCCGGAAGGCAATCGGGTTGTCGTTTCGGAAATGGGTTGGGTAAGTTAAACGATTGGCTCTTGAAAAAATTTCCACGCCAGCCAAGCACGTGCTCTCTCAATGACGCACTCGCGCCAATGCAGAGGCGCCCAATGTAATCGCCGGCAAGATCTGCAAGAAATATGTCAGCGCCTTTGTTTCTGCTCTGCGCTCGTCCTTTTATTTTGCGACCCAGGGCCGCCAACGGCGTGAGATCGGCGTCATCATCGACGGTGACAGCACATCGGCGTCTTTCGGGTCCTTTTTGGCTGTCGCCAACGACCCGATGAGCGCGATGCGACGGACTCCGGGACAATCACGCGCGCGCTCGACGAAGCTGCGGACTTCAGCAAGCAGCTCGTCGCGAACCGTTAGCTGACTCGTTCGCAGTTACGCGATTGCTCCACAAGCTCTGCTTCGGAGCCATTTTCCCTATCACATTTTGTCTCGTTCCTTCAGCTGCTGCAATCTTGACAATGACAGGTGAAGAGAGATACATGGCAAGCGCAATTGTGCTGGATTGGACTGGCCAACGGCTAGAAAGGAGCCTTCAGATGAAATATTGGGGTTATGTTCTCGTGCTATTGATTTTTCTGTCGATGCCGCGATGGGAACAAGGCGCAATCGCAGCGGCGAAAGTCGAGTGCGGTCCAGTCACCAACAAAAGCAACGATGTCCCACGCATTGCAGCGATCGGCACCAATCCCGCAGGGACCGGTGCTCACGCGATCGCAGCCTCTCTTGCCGCCATCGCCAGTAAGGCGACTCCAATATCGGTCAGGGTCCAGCCGTACAATGGCCCGAACGCGTGGATGCCGCTGCTGCAAAACGGCGAAATCGAATTTGGCATTATGAATATTCTTGATTCCTACATGGCGATGACCGGCACAGGCAATTATGAAAAACCATTTCCCACTGTTCGGGTGGTCTCCGGCGGCGTGTTTCCTTTTACGGCGGGCACATTGGTGCGGGACAAATCCGATATCAAACAGTTCAGCGATCTCAAAGGCAAACGCGTCGCATGGGATTACGGCGGCCACGCCATCAATCAGACGCTGCTCGAGGCCATGCTGGAGGCGGGTGGTATTAAGCCGACCGACTTCACGCAAGTTCGCGTATCCAATCTCAATGACGGGATCAGAGGTGTTGCGGACGGCAAGGTCGATGCTGCGATCTCCGCGGTCGGAATAGCGGTTGTCGAGGAAGCCAATGCTACAGAGCCCATACGCTTCCTGAGTTTACCCGATACGGACAAAGCAAAAGCCTCAGTCGCACGGCTTGGTATTTCGATCGTGAAACAGACCCCGGCTACAGGTATAAAAGGTGACACCTACGTGCTCGGTTATCCGCTGCAGCTGGTGAGCTCCACGAAAGTGAGTGAAAAGACGGTCCACACGCTGATTAAAGCGTGGTGGGACAATATGGCAGAACTGCAAACCAAACATCCGCTCCTGAAGCACTGGACGAAGGAGACGCAGGCGATCACAAATTTTACTGTTCCTTATCATCCCGGCGCGATGCAGTTTTATAAAGAGGTGAGCGTCTGGACCGCCAAGCACGACGCGCGCGAAAAGGAGATCTGTAAGTAAATTTTGTCAGCAATCGGGTCTGATTCTGGGGCTGCTTCATGGCGGATGACGGTTTAACCGACGAGACCGCGCGCTCGCGAACATTGCACGGTGTCTCGGGCGCGCTTGCGATCGCGCTGCTGGTCGCGATCCCAACGACCGGCGTCATCTTCTTGCTCGACCTTCCACAGACGTTCGGCTGGCTCATTTTTCCCGAGCAATCCGCGGGTTTTCTCCTGGGATTGGTTCTTTGCGCAGTGTTTCTCATGATTCCCGAAGGGCAGCGCGGGCACCAAGACCGGGTCCCCTGGTATGACGCGCTCGCGGCGGCTGCGGGATTGGCCATCGGTCTTTACGTCTTCATCGTTTATCCGAAAATCGCCAACTCGATTGGAGAGATCCATCTGCTCCGAGTCATTCTGGGTTGCCTCACGGTCGTTTTGCTCGCCGAGGGCTGCCGGCGGTTGGTCGGTTGGCCTTTGGTGATCATCGTTGCTTGTTTCATTGGTTACGCTTTGTTCGCTGATTATTTCCCGGGCCAGCTCTACGGTCGCCCGCTATCGGTGAGCCGTCTATCGACCTATCTGTTCCTTGATACCAACGGTATTCTCGGGTTTCCCATCAAAGTTGCCGTGACCACGGTTCTTGTCTTTGTCGTCTTTGGTCAAACTCTTTACTGCACCGGCGGCGCGGCGTTTCTGAGCGATTTTGCTCTGGCAGCAGTGGGTCGTTTTCGCGGAGGCCCGGCGAAGATCTCCATCGTTTCTTCGAGCCTGTTCGGCAACATCAGCGGCAGCGCGGTGGCTAACGTGGTCGTGGACGGCGCCTTCACGATACCTATGATGAAGCGGGCGGGCTATTCCGCGCCCGTCGCCGCCGCCGTAGAGGCGGTTGCTTCCACCGGCGGGCAAATCATGCCACCGGTCATGGGCGCGGCGGCATTTCTAATTGCCGAATATCTGCAAGTTCCCTACGCCAAGGTCGCGCTGGCAGCGCTGGTGCCGGCGATGCTGTACTACATCGCTCTATTCATCGAAGTGGACTTATTGGCCGCTCGAGACGGGATTCATGGTCTGCCGCGCGAGGAACGACCCAAACTGCTTCCGATCATGCGGCGATCGGCGACCTTTTTGGTGCCGCTCGCAGTCCTCGTGGGATGGATGTTTTTTCTCAAGCGCCAACCCGAAGAAGCCGGTCTAGTGTCGGTGGTCGCAGGACTGGTTACCGGTTTTCTAACACCGGGGCTAAAACTCGGCAGTCGCGAGCTTAAAGAGATCCTGGTTACGACGGGCCGCGGATTACTCGATATCACGGTCACCACCGGGCTTGCAGGAGTAGTCATCGGAATTCTTCAAGTGACGGGACTGGGATTTAGTTTGACCTTCGTGATGCTCACCCTCGGTCAAGCAAGCGTTTTTTTATTGCTGGTGCTGACCGCGATTGTCAGCATTATCCTCGGCATGGGTCTGCCGACGACCGCAGTCTATATTCTCTTGGCGGTGCTGGTTGCGCCGGGTCTGGCGCAAATGGGGATTGTGCCTCTCGCAGCCCACCTGTTTATTTTTTATTTCGGCATGCTGAGCATGATCACACCGCCGGTATGCCTCGCCGCGTACGCCGCGGCCTCGATCGGCAAGACCGATCCGATGCGAACGGGTTGGGAAGGCATGCGGCTCTGTGCTATCGCCTACGTGGTGCCTTTTCTGTTCGTCTTCTCGCCGGCGCTGTTATTGATCGGAAGCTGGTATGAAGTGACACTCTCGGTGCTTACCGCGATCGCGGGTGCGGTCTTGCTCGGGATCGGGGTGGTGGGCTATCTGTTC
>JBIOXP010000322.1:0-11506 GCA_044869705.1 Binatia bacterium
GAAACGACAAGTAAACGAATTGAATGGAATGTTAACAGCCGAAATTCGTGAGTTGTTGAATCAAATTACCGCTTTCAAAAATAAACTGTCCAGGGACAGCAAACTCTTTATTCAGTACGGACGAGAGTTCAACGATGCTCATGAGCTGGGGAGCGCCGTGGAAACTGCTTTAGCGTCGAGAACTCAATAGTTCTGTTTCCAGTTGACTAGCTTGAGGGGTTGACTCGCTAACGCTTTTTTTACATCACAGCTGTTATATCCGATAGTGACACTGCCGCTGACCGTCGTGTCTCCCAGCGACGACGAACCCGAGTAAATCTGGCCTTGAATATTTTTTGAGTTGCTCCCGCCGCCACTGGCAGTAATGACACCCGTCGCGATTATGATTCCATGCCAATCGATATTGCCGGCAAGCTGTAAATTGCCTTTGACTAGCAATATTCCATATCCGGTCACGTTGTTCAGCCGCAATTCGCCATCCGCCTGTTGCGTCGCATCCGAATAGACCGTCACATAATTCGTAGAGCTACCGTAGCTGGTCGTGTCATTTCCCCCTGCGGAGACATCCGCGGTCAGGGTTACTGTGGCTGCACCTTTCAACGCATCGACGTACGATGGGAGATTCATATTCGTCGTGCCCGTTTGCGTCGCCGGATTTCCAGTTAAAGTTGGACTTCCGTTCTGGGTTAGCGTGTGTGCGTTATTCGTACTGGGATCACTGTAGACATAGACCCCAGATAAATTTGAGCCGCCACAAGTTCCCGCATCGTTTCCGCTGATCGTAATCGACGAGCCATTCAGACTTGTATTGTCTTGCGAATACAGAGCAGCCGGACTGCTGGTAGAAAACGAATAAATTTGCACGGTCGTTGTTACTATAGCCCTCGAGTTGTTCGGGCCGGTCGCCGTTGAGGTGATTATAACTTTCCCGTTATTGTCCGTAGTGCTTGTCTCCCCGACGGCCGAGTCGTTCGTCAACATTGCGTTGTACGAATAACCGCTGACCAGAGTATTTGAGGATGCAAGGGGCGAGCTGGCATATGTTACGAGCTCCTCGCTGAAGTTTGCGCTATTCGAGCTCGCTGCATTTGCTGTTCGCAATGCCTGCCGCGCTTGCTCTGCCCCCGCCATCGCTACTTGAAGTGCCGTCTCATAACTCTTGTAATTGCCACCGACTTTGACGTTTGTCGAAGACGCAAAGAAAGCGGTTGCCCCGACCAATGTCAGTGCGGCCAAGAGCGCGAGCGCTGCAACCAGGATTATTCCTCGCTCATCATTTAGTCGATTTAGTCGATTTTTCAGCATAAGTTTTGTCTTTCGCATTGATTTATCATAATGCTAAATTTGGTGGTGTAATATCGGCAGTGATTTGGTACGTTCTATACCCGCTGTTAGTCGGATATCCCGGATCCGGCTTTGCGGTACGGGCGGCTATCGTTATTGTAACTTTCCGAATTGATCCGCTATTAGCTGCCGATGTGACCGCTGCGCCGTTCGCGTCATAATAAGTAAACTGAAAATTGGTTATATTGTCTGCGAGGATGTCCGCAGTGCCGCTAGTCCCGAGCTTTCGCGTGATATTAAGGTTCGTGCTGTCAAACGCATAGATAATGTCTTCGAGACTGCCGGTTGCCGTGCTTATTGTGCCATTGCCATCCGCGACATCGGATTTTACTTCCAGTTGTGAAGCGCTGTAGGTTACTCCGTAAGTTCCGGCCGGAAAGGCCGTCCCCGCTGGATCGTACTTTGCCATCTGAATTTCACGAACCATCAAATCCAGTGCTGCGCGGACGTTTTGTTGCATTTGAGCCATTTGTTCTTCCGCGCTGTTTTGCCGTGTCTGGACGGTAAAAGTTTTCGCAACGGCAGCCAAGACCACAAGGCTGATCGCCATCGAAACAAGGAGTTCGATCAGTGTAAATCCTGAGTTGTGTTTGATTGTCTCGAACAAAGCGTTCTTCATGAGGCCGCGATGACGGTTTTCAATGTGATGGATTTACTTCCTATCGCTCCCTCTGACCAGCTCACAGTAACTGTAAGAGTTTTAATGTTTGAGACGCTAGCATCAATAGACAGATCGCGCGTGAAAGAAACGCCTCCTAAGGTTACCGTAGAACTGCCGGTACAATTGTTTGTTCCCCCGGCGGGCACGGTGCCGGCATTCGCATACCCGACCCGGCGATTTTCCTCGAAGCACGTCTGTGCGATGCTGGTAGCCGTCGTTAGGTTCCGACTCTGGAGATTCCCACGAACCACCCCGGTTGTGAGGGCCGCGGTCCCAAGTAGCCCAACCGAAAGTAGCACCATTGCAATAAAGATCTCGATAAGCGTGAATCCCGCTTGTGTGCGACGCAAACTCCGTGGAGCAACTGTTCTCGTCGACATCAACTGATACTCGCCGTCCCAGTAATTCTGATAGTAACGGTTTTGCTGCCTCCTGAATTCGTCAGCGTGATCGTTGGAGCAACATCGCTCGTGCCACGGGAAGAAAACGTGATTGTTGTTGCGGAGGAGCTCAGAGTCACATCAGAGTATTCTGTCTGAATATTAACGGTTTTCGTTGTCGATCCGGCAATCTGCATGGTTTGATTCGTCGGGAACGTCACGACATAGGAAGTATTGTCGTTGACAGCTTTCGTACGAGCCCACATCAACTCCGAATAGACCTGGCGGGCCGCCCCGTTGAGACGATTCTTCGGGCGAAACGCGGTGAATTGTGGCACGGCAATGCCCGCCAAAATCCCGAACAGAGATATTGCCACCAGAATCTCGGCAATGCTGAACCCACGAATATCTGTCAGTCGTTTGCCAAAATGATTAAACCGCATGAGCTTCGTCCATTTACATAGAACACGAGGTGGTTATTGGGCCTGAACGCCGCCGGTCGTACAGGGTGGGTAGAGCAATTCATACACCAGCGCGGTGCGACGGATTATTCGGCCTAGATTTCACGATCTGCCCGTTAAAAAGGACGGAGCTTACCAAAACCTCTGCTCGCGCCGTTTGAATGGATGTCAAAGCGCGTCAGTCTGGCGAAATCTCGTGGGTGGAGCTGGTTTTCTGTTATGCTGCGGGCAAATAAAATCGCGCTAAATCTTGCCCGAAAAAAATAAACACCACTGCCCCCGAACATAAAAACGGGGCGAAGGGCAAAGCCAGTCGGCGTCCAGCGCCTGTCCAGAGCATACATGCAATACCGACGATGGAGCCGACCAGCGACGCCAAAAAAAGCGTGATCGGGATTGCGGGCCAGCCCAGGAATGCACCAATCATTGCCAGTAACTTGATATCACCGCCGCCCATCCCCTCAACACCGGTGAATTTCTCATAGATCCATGCGGTCGCGAGCAAAAATCCGCCACCGACGAGAATACCGAGAACCGAACTTAGCGGCGATGGCAGAACGGCGGATGCGCTTCCGAATACAAAAAACCCGATAAGTGATAGTACTACTCCCAGAATGATCCCGGGTAAGCTAATTACATCGGGGACGATCCGCACATCGAGGTCAATAAAAGAAATGACTACCAAACCTGCTACGAAGACGAGAGTGACAAAGAAAACAAAGCTTAACCCAAAGCGGGAGAACAACGCGAATGACAGCAACGCCATGAGCAATTCGACGATAAAGTAGCGCACCGAAATTCTCCCACTGCACGAGCGACAACGGCCACGAAGAACAAGATAACTAACTAGCGGAATATTATTGTAGAATGGAATTCTTGCCTTGCATTTAGGACAATGCGATGACGGCGACACAACCGATTGGCCGTTTGGAATGCGCGCGATGCATACGTTCAGAAAGCTGCCGATGATAGCGCCAAAAACAAAAAACATCAGAGAAAACATAGCTATTGAAAGCCCGCTAGCTTGCACAACTCACGATAAATTTCGCGATTTTTTGTCGGCACCGTCTTATTGGAGAAACATCGGTTCAAGCTAACGTCGGGAAACGTATAGTCCACTCCTGCACCCAAGGATGTTTTTAGGCGCTCCAGTGCAGTACCTTTGATGAATTGATCGTAGTGGAGAAATAGCCACTCTCCATCCTCGCTGTGTACGCGCAATATTCGCGCGTACATCATCCGCCACACGTTAAGCGCTCGAGTGAAGCTCATCTTGAGGCTTTTGAGATAACTCGCTTCCTTGCATTCCTTAATCATGCTTAGCGCTGTGCTCGCAGGATCGCGAAAAACGCAAACGAAAACCGTGTTTCTGAGAAATGGTCGCCAGGCCGATAATGTATAGGAGAAACGAGGGTCCTTGAAACAAAAGGGTTCTCGGCTGGTCATCATCCGGATTCTTTCAGAGATGTGCCGCGGGGACGAGATAGCTGTTTCCACTGGCACACAGGACAACCATCTTTGTCCTTCAAGCGGACGAGACGGGAAAAATTCTATTCCTAGCAAGTTTTTCCTCGCCGGGACCACGTAGCCCAAAAGCTCCTCGTTAATCATGTTCACTTCGACATCCTCAAAAAAACCTTTTGGGTTGGACTTGCGCGCGGCAATCAGATTCTCGCCCATAAAGTATCCGGCCTTGGCTAAGCTACCCGCAGCCATGCTAGTCCCGCTACGACCAGCACCGAGTATTAAACAATTCTTCATTCTTCCAAGATGCGAAACGTCCCATATTCACGAGAACTGCAGACGTTTGGATGCAGAGATTCCGCAGAGACCGAGGCTCCGTCATCTCCAATCATTAGGAAATTACTGATCCATTCCTGTTCGGTCATCCCGTCATGCTGCAGACCAACATGGTTTGAGTGTCGGTCTCGAAATCGCGGTAACATGTACATCCGATTATGGCAATTTGCTCTGCTCGTCTTATAATAGCGCACAATGCTCTCCAGCAATCCACCACGCGTGAGTATTGTCGTACCCTGTTTCAACTACGGGCGGTTTCTGAAAAGCTGTCTCGCGAGCATAACAGCGCAAACGCTGAAACCCGTCGAGACACTCGTTATCGATGACGGCTCGACGGATCGCGATACTCTCGCAATTTTACACGATTTGGCTAAATGCGGCATTAAAATTATCCGCCAAGAGAATCGCGGATTGGCTGGAGTTCGCAATACAGGCATACGGGCATCGCACGGCGATTACATTTACTTTGTTGACGCAGATGACGTCTTGTTTCCCGACTCTCTCGAAAAGTTAGCTGGTCTACTCGAGCAAAGAAACGATGCGATCGCCGCGTGCTGCGGTGTCAGATTGTTGGGCGGCGAGCAGAATGGAACAGAATGGCGCGCTTCCTGTGACCCGTATCTCATCCTCGTGCAAAATACCTGGGCGGCAGGGCTCATGCTGCGCAAGCGAACTATCGAAGAGCTTTCTCTCTGGTATGACGAATCGATGCGCCATGGCTATGAGGATTGGGAGTTCAATATTCGGCTCGTTCAGAGTGGACGGCCCATTCAGATCCACCCGGGCGCGCTTTACGATTATCGAATACATCACAGTTCGATGCTGGTTTCATCACGTCGTCGCCATGCGGAGTTGGTGGCCTACATTCGCCGCAAGCACTGTCGGCTCTACGCGGCTAAAAACTTGCAAAGATTGAAACAGCAGAATCTCGCAGCCCTAAACATATTAACTCGCGGTGACGATAGATCTGACATCGAGACATCGCTCTCACGGCAGACTTTCAAGGACTACACTATTACCCAGGAGTCCAATAGCTCACAAGATTACCGGTATTGGCTTTCGCATGCCGGCGCGGAAGCGCTTCGACGTTTACCGCCCGAGGCGATTGAATGTGCGATGATGTTTCTCGAATTGAACAGAAGTCAGTCGCAGTGTGGTTTGGCGGTGCGGCTGGACAAGAATCCATCGTGCCTCCGAAGCGAGGGGCAGTGCACGATGATTCAACCCGTCGCGATGATCACAAAGCAAAAAAATTTGGAAGCTCCGTCTTTGATCAATGGAATGTTCAGCAGCTTTGGAACAGTTCTGTGGTTTTCCGATCAGGTCAGCAATTCACGATCGGGCTGGCAGTCGGTCGAGTTCAATTGCGACGGCAAAAGCAACTCCCATTTTCGCGACCTCGTTTCCGTTCGTAAGCGCTTCAGTTCAAAAATTGAGAAGTTGCTGGGTTCCCGTATTAAGATCGACCTGGTTCGCTTTTATGATTTCATTTACTACCGAATACTCTTCTCGCCATCGACACTCGCGCTACAAGACAGACTCGAACGGCAAATCGGTAGACGCGGACGGGTTGTTCTTTCGCGAATATTCTACGGCACTTTTCTCGCTTCGCCTCCGTCGAGAGACACTGAAGGAAACCTGGAATTCAATTGCGAGCGGAAGTCACATCCGCCGCCGCTTTTTTTCGACGCTGATGAATCCGATCCCAGCAAGAACACCCTTCTCATTGTCACCGGTTGGTTGAATCAAGGCGGGATTGAGCAAGAAATATTGGATCTCTGCCGCAACCTGGATTCTTCACGGTTTAAAGTGCTCATCGCCACGACCCGGCGATCCTTCCATCCCTGGGAAAAAATACTTAGGGCGACTGGCCCGGCAATTTATCACCTCGCGAGTTTTCTCCGTCCGCACGAGATACCGTACGGTCTTGCACACCTGATTCTGCAACACGGCGTCAACGTGATGCACATCATCCATTCTCGGGAGGCATACGTCGGGTTACCGCTCCTCAAGCGGTTCTGTCCTTTTGTTGCCATCTCCGATCGGAACGTAACCGAAGAAAGCGGCTTCCCGAAAATCTCCGCTCGCCTGGGACACGAAGTTATCGATCTAAGAACTGTCGGTCATCGCAAGCTGGCACGCCAGATGTCCGAAACCTATGGGCTCGCGAAGGACAGCCTCAGAGTCATATATGCGGGAACCGATATTGAGGTGACACAATCGGATCCGTCGATGCATCCTCGTTTGCTTCATTCCCTCTGCCGCGTGCCTCACGACGTGCCGATTGTCTTGTATTTGGGCAGGCTAGACCCCGAAAAGCGGCCGGAAGTCTTCGTAAGAATCGCCGATCGAATCTGCAAAACACGCCCTGATTGCTCGGCCCACTTCGCAATGGTCGGCGACGGCGAAATGCGCGACAAAATCGAAGCGCATATCGCTAAGCTGGGACTGCGCGATCGAGTCCACTTGCTCGGATTTCACCTCAACGGTTCTCAACTTATACGCGATAGCTCGATATTGATGATTACGTCGCGCTATGAAGGGCTCGCGCTCGTCTCTTTCGAAGCGATGGCGGTCGGCACCCCACAAATCTCAGCGGACGTTGGCGGCCAGAGCGAGCTCGTCACATCCGACATAGGCGTTCTTATTAAGACCGGGATCGGGGAAGTCGATCGATTTGCCAGCGCTTGCATCGAATTACTCTATGATCACAAGCGTCGAGAATCTATGTCAGCTGCCAGCAGACGAAAATTTACGAAGCAGTACACGGCGGAGCATTGTGCTAGAGAGTACAGTCAGGTGTTTGAGGAGCTTGCCGAATTGAGCTGTCGTCGTCGCGATGAACTTCCATGTCTTCGACCGCCTCATATTTATCCACTCAATGCTTTTGGATGATCTTCGAACGTGGATACATCAATTGAGGTAGTCCTTCCAGCACGCGGCTTGACCCCCTGGCTCCGCTCGAGCATGCAGAGCATACATGACCAAAGCCTTGCCCCGACCTGCATTACTCTGGTCGATGACGGAATGGATGACGCGAGATACGCCGCAAAATTGGGCAAAGACTTGTTCGGAGTGCGTTTCCAGCTTGTAAACAATGGAGCGCAGGGAATTTCTGCCGCCCTAAACACCGCGATCCGGCGAAGTTCCGCAGAGTGGATCGCGAGGATGGATGCTGATGATGTTGCTCATCCGCAAAGACTTCAAAGGCAGCTCGAATTTCTAAAGGCACACGCCAACGGCACCATCGGCTGCGGTACGCAAGTAAGATTCATCAACGGCGCGGGCGTCGTGCTCGATCGCTCGCGTTTGCCAACAGCTTGGCACGATATCGTCAAACAAATTTATTGCCGGACATCTTTTATCCATCCCACACTGCTGATTCGGAAAGATGTGCTTCTTGCAACGTCGTACCGATCGGCAATGGACGGCGCTGAAGACGTCGATCTCATCCTACGGCTTACGGAAAAGGGTAAGATTTTGAATCTCGACGAGACTCTGCTTGACTATCGGCTTAACTCAACCCAAGAGAGCTTTCGCGCCCGGCCGAGACAAACCGCTCTTCAAGAACTAGCGTTCCGGCTCGCACGAGCGAGGCGGAAAACTGGGCTCGATCCACTCGCGGCTGACCCTGAGCTCGGCGAAAGGTTTGTGCATTGGCGTTTATCGGATCCCGCTTATGTCGAGACCCGCTATTTTCTTACGGCGCTGCGATATCTGCACGCGTATCTCCGAGGAAAAGATTTAAAAAATTTTACACAACTCGCGCTCATCAGTTTGCAAAGGCTACCTCTGCGCTCATCGTCAATACGTCTGGGATGGCGTGTGGCCCGGCGTGCCGGCGCAGCGCTGATGGACCAAGCCACTCCGTTCGCCGAGCTTAATTGATGATGCACTGAGGTGTTGTCTTTTGCGCGTCTTAGTTCTCACCAAACGCCAATACATGGCGAAGGATCTGATCGAAGATCAGTTCGGCCGGTTTTGGGAATTGCCATTTGAACTGGCCCGGCTCGGTCATGAAGTGACAGGGCTTACCTTAAGCTATCGCCGCCGCACTGAAGGAGAATTTATCGGCCACGACGAGTCGAATGACGTCCAAGTCCCGTGGAGCTCGGTCAATCTGATGCGCGGCTATTTTCCACAAATAGAGCGCTACGCTCGTCGTGCGTTCGAGATCGCGCGACAATTTCGTCCCGACATAATTTGGAGCTGTTCAGATGCTTATCACGCCATCTTCGGGAGCTGGCTCGCCAAAAAAACCAGGGCGCGGCACGTAATCGATCTATACGACAACTTCGAAGCGTTCAGCGCGAGCAAAGTTCCCGGAGTATTGCCGGCTTTCCGCCGAGCCATAAAAGCGGCCGACGGCGTCACCGCATTCAGCGCTCGATTAGCGGGGTACGTGGAGCGATCCTGTACACGGACAAAAACCACCGCCGTGATCGAGAACGGTATTCGCCGCGATCTATTCCGGCCGCGAGATAAGTACGATGCCCGGCAACGACTCGGTTTGCCGACGGGGAGCATCATTATTGGCACGGCCGGCGCATTGGATGAAAGCCGCGGCATCGAGACGTTTTTCCAAGCGTATCAAGCGTTGACACGCGAAATCGACGACCTTCACCTCGCCGTCGCCGGCCCGCGCAGCACCCGGCTAACCATCCCCCGTGGACCGCGAGTGCACGATCTCGCTAATTTGCCGCATGAAAATGTGCCGGAGTTCCTAAACGCGCTGGACTTAGCTGTGATCTGTTACCGGAATTCGGCTCAAGGAGAGATTAGCTTTCCACAAAAGGCCTACGAGATCGTTGCTTGCCGTATTGCTTTTGTCGCCGCCCGTGTGGGATCGATGATTGAGTTTCTTGACAATTATCCCGACTGCCTCTTCGAACCCGAGAACCCAGTGAGCCTTGCCAAGGCGATTCGACGCCAGTTGATTCACAAAACCATAGTGGAAATTCCTGTAGCCTCCTGGAAAGACTCTGCGACTCAGTTAAGCACGTTCTTTGAAGAACTATTGAGCGACAGTCAGATCTCGAACATGAGCTTTTCATAGGCGCGACTAATGGCCGGCCAGGAAAATTGTTCGTGGACACGGCTCCGCCCGTATTCTCCTAGCGCGGCGCGCCACGAGGCATCCCTTAAAAGCGCGACGATGGCTCGACTCAAGCCCGCGTAATCGCCAGGCTCCACCAGAATGCCGCTACTACCATCCTGTACAGCGTCCGGAATTCCGCCGACGCGCGTCGCCACGACCGGCTTCCCTGCGCTAGCGGCTTCCAATGCAACGATGCCAAATCCCTCGACGTCATCTTGGAGATCCAAGCCCGGTAACACCACCACGTCGGAAACCTGATACAGCTTAAAAACCTCATCATCATCAGCCAGCGGACCGAGTAAACGCACTTGCTCTGTCATTCTTGCTTTAGCAATTGCCGCTTCTATTTCACTCACTCTGTTGTCGGAATGCACCAGCGAATCGGTCGGAGCACCGCCAACGACCAAAAAACAGACCTCGGGCATTTCGCGCAGGATCCGAATCAACGAGTTCTCAATAAATTCTTTCACGCCTTTTCGCGTTGCCAAGCGACCGACGAAGAGAATGATTTGTCGCTCTGCTACGCCTAGACTATGCCTGATCGCATTGACATCCGGCGCTCCCGCGAAATGATCCGGATCAACGCCTGGCGGGATGATCGCGATCCGCGCATGCCGAACGCCTCTCGCTTGCGCCAATTTAGCCGTGTAAGCGCTATTGGCGATGACATAATCGCAGTATTTCAACCAGCGCACACAAAGCTGACGATATAGCAGAGCTCGGTAAATTACGTCCAGCCCGTGTGCTTGCACGACCGCACGCCTGCCGAACAAACGAGCGAGGGCCAGCACCAGCGGCGTTGCCAAAACGCTGCCGCCGAGCACTACAGTGATTCCGCTGTTCTTTCTTAGCAGAATTGTTCCGCGCCAAAGTACATAAAGAGCAAAGCTGAATAAGCCGGGCAGTGGCGCGCGAAAAACATCGGCTTCAGAGAGACTGCTCGGCGCGGAGTATGTCGTAACGACTTTTACAGAATGCTTTTTTCTAAGCTCTCGACAGAGGCCTCCAACGAGATTTTCGATGCCGCCGCGGCGCGGCGGATAATTCCACGTGACGACGAGAATTTCCATCTACTAAGCCACTAAGATTTGAGCTTACAGAGATGATAAATCTGATATTGCCAGGCCAAAGGCCACACAGGGAGCGCCAGTGCTTGCGCCGCGCGGAGCGGCCAGTGATGCCAGCGCCCAATAAAAAGCCACGCGGCAGAGAGCACATGCAAATCACGCCAACGATAAAGAATTTTAAGGCCAGCAGACTCGAAAAGATCTTGCCACTCACGCATCGACCGAACATCTTCCCGTATCTTCGCCTGATGCGTCCCCGAGTAGAGTCCTAATCGGCGCGGCAAAAAACCAGCATTGGGCACCAGCAGCAAAAATAAAGCGCTGGGCTTGGCAACCCTGGTCATTTCGCGCAGAGCGCCTCGGGGATCTGAAAAGTGTTCCAATGCACCAAGGCACGAAACGAAGTCAAACTGCTGATTGTTGAGCGGGAGCTGTTCGGCGGTGGCACAATAAAGGCCGGCGCGCGGCAAGTATTTTCTGCAGACCTGCAACGCTACTGCAGAGATGTCGACACCGGCGGTCACAGCTCCATGGGCGCTTACTGATCGCAGCCACTCGCCCTGACCGCAGGCGACGTCCAAAACCTTTTGCCTCTGCCACGGCCCGAAGCGGCGCGCTAAACGGCGCAGATGACCCGAAACGCGAGACGATTCACCACCACGACAATGATATACATCATCGTAAAAACGTCTTAC
>JBIOXP010000323.1:0-3196 GCA_044869705.1 Binatia bacterium
CATGAATTTTGGCTGTGCGGACTTTGTCGTAGAGAAAAATCGGCCGAAGCTCACCCCGTTCGAGCTGCTGTTTCAGCAGCGGCAGCACGCTCCGACGATAGACGGCGTGGAGCGGCTGAAAGCGTTCTTCCCAAAATGGCACGACGACATCGCAGTCCGAAATCTGTTCCAGAAGATGATCAATCAGCTCGAGGTTTAGAAAAGGCGCATCGCACGAAGTCACGAAAGAAACTTCTCGCGTAGAAGCTGCGAGTCCATGATAGATTCCGCTCACAGGGCCCTGGAAGGCGATTTCGTCGCGCACCAGCACGGCCGGCAGATTCGGGAGTTCTTGATCGGGAGCGGCGACAACGATGATCTCAGGAAACCGTGATTTCAGCCGGCGTACGACATGAGCGATCAACGGCTCGTTATCGAAGGGGAGAAGCGCTTTGGGCCGGCCCATGCGCGAACTCTTGCCGCCAACCAAGATAACCGCAGCCGCATCGGCGATCGTCGGATCATTAGCCATGTTGTCTTAGCATAGAGTAGGGTTGCGGGAGCGATCGAGTCAAGACGCTCCGACAGAGCGAGCGGAGCACTGTAATGATTGCGCAGTTCAGTCTGCCCTCTGAAAGAGGAGAGCGGGACTAGCGCAACAGTTGCAACGCCTCATCGCGGGATTTAGATATGGAAAAAATGGAGTACAAACCCACGATGTCAAAGACTTCCCTGACGGGTTCCTGCAAAGAGCAAGGGACAATCTTACCGCGAGCGGCATTCAAGCGTTTCGACGCGAGGAGGAATACCCTCAGGCCCGCACTGCTCACATAGTCAACCTGGGAAAGGTCAATAATAAACCGTGTCTCTCCCTGATCGATAACATTAAGGACTGTTTCCTCGAAGATCTTCGAATTGTTGGCGTCGAGCCGCCCTTCGAGAGAAAGAATGAGAAAACCCTCTTCTCGCTCCTCACGGATATCCATGCTCAGTGCCCTTTACCCTTTCCCCCCTTCAAAATATAAGCCGTTAAATCAGTACCTGCCTCTCGTCACCTTTGGCGGGAGTTCTTCCCGATCAGCGGGCACGATGCGCACGGCGCAGGCTTTGTACTCGGGGATTTTCGCCAGTGGGTCCAAGGCGTCGATGGTGAGGAGGTTGGCGGCGGCTTCGGCAAAATGCATCGGAATGAATACCACTCCGGGTGTCGTTCGCTGAGTCACCCAGGCGCGCAGGACGACGGTGCCGCGGCGCGAGGAAACGCGTACCGCCTGGCCATCTTCGATGTGCAAACGCGCTGCATCGCCGGGATTGATTTCAACGTGCGCTGTTGGATAGAGGTCGTCGAGTTTGGAATGGCGCGTCAGCGTGCCGCCATGCCAGTGCTCGAGGATCCGCCCCGTGGTCAGGATGAACGGATATTCCTCGTCGGGTGTTTCTACGGATGGCGTGTATTCTATATCGTAGAATTTGCCTTTGCCGCGGGGAAAGGTTTCAGCGAACAAAAAGGGTGTGCCGCCATGGCTATCGTCCCACACCGGCGTCTGTAAGCCCTGGTTCTCGATCCGACGATATTTCACTCCGGCATACTCGGGCACCAGGCGGCCCATCTCTTCGAGAACCTCGCCGGGACTCTGGTAGTCCCAGAAAGCGCTTTGCGAACGGCGCAGTTTCTTTTCGATACGGCGGGCAAGATCGCAGATGATCTCTCGATCGGCGCGGGCTTCGCCGCGGGGCTCCAAGGCCTTGCGCACGCGCTGGACTCGGCGGTCGGTATTTGTGAACGTGCCCTCCTTTTCCGCCCAAGAAGCGGCAGGCAAGAACACATCGGCGTAGGCGCCGGTTTCATTGATAAAGAGATCCTGTACGGAGAGGAATTCCAACTGCTCGACCATATGGCGCGTGTGGTTCAAGTTGGGCTCGGACATCATCGGATTCTCGCCCATGATGTGAAGCGCGCGCACGCCGCCCGGCCCAACGGCGCTCATGATCTCGGTGGTAGTGAGGCCTAAGTTTCGGTTCAGCCCGCCGGCTTCGATATGCCACGCCTGCTCGAATTTGCGCGCGGCCGCATCGTCATCGACGCGCTGATAACCGGGATAATGCCAGGGCATGGCACCGGAGTCGGACGCTCCCTGCACATTGTTCTGGCCGCGCAGCGGATTGAGTCCCGTACCTTGGCGGCCGATATGCCCGGTGAGCAGCGCCAGATGAATCAGCGCCATGGCGTTGTCGGTGCCGTGCGAATGCTCGGGAATGCCCAGCGCCCAATAGATCGCCGCATTTTTCGCGGTCGCATACATCCGGGCCGCCTGAATGATCAAGTCGCGATCGACGCCGGAAATCGCCTCGGCATATTCCGGCGTGAATTGCTCGATGGACTTGCGAAAATCGTCGAATCCCTCCGTGCGCCGATCGATGAAATCCTGGTTGTAAAGCCGTTCCTTCACGATGACATGCGCCATCGCGGAGAAAACCGGCACATCGGTGCCGGGCTTCTCGGGCAACCAGAGCGTCGCCCAATTCACCATCTCCACGCGCCGTGGATCTACCACAATGAGTTTTGCACCGTGCTTTTCGACGGCGGCTTTCATCTGCAGGGCGATGATCGGATGCGTTTCGGCGGTGTTCGAGCCGGTCACGAGGAAAACGTCGCTGTGAATCACTTCGGCGGCGGTGTTGCTCATCGCGGATGAGCCAATCGCCATCTGCAGTGCGACCACCGATCCGGCGTGACAAAGCCGCGTGCAATGATCGACATTGTTGGTGCGGAACAGCGCGCGAAAAAGCTTCTGTAAAAGATAATTGTCCTCGTTGGTGGCTTTGGCGCAGCAGTAAACCGCCATGGCGTCGGCGCCGTCCCGTTGGTAAATCTCCAGCAGCCGATTTGCGGTGTAGTCGAGCGCCTCATCCCAGGAAACCTCCCGCCATTGATCACGATCGAATGCTTGGCGGCGCGCGCCGGGCTTCTGCAGTTTTTTGCGAATCAGCGGTGTCGTCACCCGGTCAGGGTTGTAGATGAAATCGTAACCGAAGCGGCCTTTGACGCAGAGGTTGCCGTGATTGACGACGCCGTCAAACGGAGAGGTCACCTTATAAATGTATTCGTCTTTGATGTGGAGTTGGAGATTGCATCCTACTCCACAGTACGGGCAGGTGGTGGAGACGACCCGATCGGCGGCAATCATGGCGTTTTCCTCCGGCGCTTCTTTCCGCC
>JBIOXP010000324.1:0-2629 GCA_044869705.1 Binatia bacterium
GATCACTGCATATTTCATAGAATTTGATTCGAACCTAAACGTCTAAAGGAAAATCCCAGCAAAGTCAACTAAATCGGCGCAGCGGACCCTGTCACGACTATCCAGGCGCTAGCCGAGCCGCGCTGAAAACGGACCCGCCTCGAATGCCTGGTTCCGGCGTGTTCAAGATCAGATCGCCGCTATGTTTCGTCATTTTTTTCCGACTCTCTGTCATCAACGCATAATCTTCGCAGATTCGGCTCGCTACCATGTCTCCGCGCGACCACCCTGCACCCACCAGTTGAGTCGTGGCTCGATGCCGAGCTCATATCCCTTATGATGCGCTTTCGCGAGCTCATAGCATTTTTTTGCCAGAGCGATATCGATAATTCCTTGGCCGCCCTGGTTCTTATAGACGATAATTTGCTTGTCGTTCGTGCGTCCCTGCGCGCGGCCTGAGAGCACATCGGAAATCTCGACCACTTTATCCCATGTGATCACGCCATTCTGTATCGGCCAGTAGATATCGCCCTGCTGCGAATCGATCGCCTGAGCTTTGGACAAAGCGACAACGAAATCACAGCGCCGAAGCGTCGCGTCGTCGATCTCCCGGCGCGGTGCGGCGAGATTGCCGCTCTTGACCAGTTCGATGTTGCTACCGATGACAGAAATGATGTACTGCCCTTCTTCCAGCCACGCGCCGTCAATCACCGGAACATTCGTATTGGTCATGCACAGAATGATGTCGACATCCTTGGCCGCCATTTGAGGCGCATCGACGGGCTTGACGGGCACACCGGTCTTGGCGCTGATTTTTTTTGCGAAGCCTTCTCGGTGCGCCGGCGTCGGACTGAAGACCTTCGCGGATTCGATCGTGCGTAGTCGGCAGAGCCCCGCAAAAGTCGCCCAAGCCTGCTGTCCGGACCCGTAGATACCGACGCGCCGCGCGTCTTTGCGGGCAAACAAATCCAAGCCCGCCAAGCTCGCCGCCGGCGTGCGCAAATCGGCGACCCCGGTGAAATCGCGCGGCCGGTGTGCCATCACGGCGAGCAATGAGCCGCTGTCGCTATCATAAATCAGCGCCAGTTCGGTTTGCTCGGCGTTGAACGGCGGCCGCTTCTGCGTGCTGCCGACGATCGCTTTTCGATGCAGCGCGACCTGCGCGCCGATTGCCCCATAGCTCGCCGATCCGCCGGCATAGACATTCAAAACCGTATCGAAGCTGCCTTCGGCGATCTCGCGGTGCAGGTTGAGCCGCTTGCGCGGCGCATTGACGCCGCGTGGCGAGAGCAAATCGCAGAGCGCGCTCTCGGTGATTTCGACTGCATCTTTGAACGAAATCATTTGATCGACGTCGTCGGAATGAAAGAAAAGCGCCATGAGAAGTTCCTCAAACGGTCAAGTTAAAATCCGCTTGCCAAAGGTTTTGCATGTTGGTCATCTGATCTTTAGAAAAACCCGGCGCTCCGGAACAGGCGACCGCATCATCGATGTGCGTCGGTTGAGAAAACCCCACGAGCACTGTGGAGACATTTGGATTGACCAGAGCAAAACGGATCGCCGCCTGGGTTAGCTCCTTGCCCTGCACTCCGAGCGCCGCTTTGACCTTTTCCGCACGTTTCAGGTCTACGGCGTAATCCGATCCCGGCGATAATGTCTGTCCGCTTCCGCCGCCTCCGGTGCTGGGATCGGCGGTGAGAGCGCCTGCCGCCAGAACTCGGATGACAAAAGCTCCCATTCCATTGGCTGCGGCGCGATCCAAAATGCGGCGATAATTTAACGCGCTGAACGACGCCGGCACTGGGTTCCCGGCGCTGGGATTAAGCAAATTGTAGTAGCACTGAAAGCCGTGAAACTCGCGGCTATCGACCAACTCGAGCAGCGCCTCCGGATCGCCGAGGCCGCTAAAACCGAAAAAGCCGACTTTGCCCCGGTCACGCATCATTTTGAAGCCAGCGATCACGCCATCGGCGCCAAGAACGTCGGCGGGAGTCAGGCTGAACCGTTTATCCGTGCCCCGCGCCGTCGTCGCGCGCGTGTGGAGCTGCACGAAATCGACGCGTTCCCGCCCGAGTCGGCTCAGTGCGGCTTCTACAGTCTGAATCGTGGCTGCTTTAATATCCGTTACAGAGTCCGCGTCGAGTCGGATCTTTGTCGAGATCAGGGGAGCGACGCCCAGCTGTTTAAGAATTCGCCCAAGGTTTTCTTCGGATTTACCGAGGCCGTATGCATAGGCAGTATCGAAAAAATTGATGCCGCAATCGAGCGCATGCCGCACCGCTTGGAGTTGATGTTCATAGGGCGCGCGCACCATCAACACGGCGTTGTTGCCGCAGCCGAACCCGATCTCGGAAACTCTCACGCCGGTTTTGCCAATGGTTCGATACTGCATTTTTCCTCCGAGAGAGCCTCTGCTAAGAGCCTTCGCAAATTTCCAAATGGCCAAGCTTCAACAAATCTTTGCAGTAAATCCCCTTTCCTCCGCTTGTGACAGAGTGGAAAAAAGAAGAATTCTTCCCAACGGACCGCCGAGCGCAAGACCGTCGCCTGCTAGATTGTCGACAATAGCCGCAATACTTCATCCGTATCGCTGAGATCGGGCACGCACGCGTCCGGCTCCCAGTAACGCATTTCCTCTATCGGATAACGG
>JBIOXP010000325.1:0-15554 GCA_044869705.1 Binatia bacterium
TTGCAGGGTTTCCTTCGACCTTTTTCGGACCCACTAAACTTTGCGTCTTCTGATCTTTCGATTAGCCACAATCACCGGCACGGGCCGCAATATGTGATTCAAAACAAAACCGGTGAGATCGTACGCGCCCCGCTCATCGGATGTAACCGTTTTAGCTGTGTCCACGATCGCTGTGATGAGTTCACCGAGGGTGGTATGAAGTTTTTTCGTTTTTACTTGAATAGCCATTGCCTCTCTCCTCTGACGATTTCGTAAGCAAAGCGTGTGCCTGCAGCGTCGTGGTGTTTTCAGCTATACATCATTCATCCCGGTCATATGCGCGAATTATGCCTTGATTTATTTGCCAACCTGCAAAAAAATCTGGCCTCGCCTCGGTTGCGAGTACGTGTTGTCAGCCGAGCAATTGAACTCGCAGGCCAAAGAGACTCAGCTGCCGTTTGCGACCATGTTTTGTTGCGTTTCACCTAAGCTTGCGATTACGTCTTCATCGCTCACCTGGCCGAAATCATCAAAGAACTGTCCCACGGCATAAAAATGAGCCGGTATACTCAAACAAACCATTTCATCACATTCACGTAACATCGCCCGCGCTGCTTCGCTGGAGGCAACGGCTACGGCCCCGATCAATTTTTTCGGTCTCTTGGCGCGTACCGCGCGGAGTGCGGCGGTCATAGTCGAGCCGGTCGCGATCCCGTCGTCAACCACAACCACGATGCGACCGGATGGATCGATCGGGGCGCGCGACGGCGTATACTTTGCCCGCCGTTGACGGAGCACCTCGAGCTGGCGGCGCTTCTCTGCTTCTAGAAAATTACGGTCCACATCAGCCGCCCACTCGCTCACAAAGGCGTGGCCATTCTCGTCGATGGCCCCGATCGCAAGCTCAGGCTGGTCGGGATGACTGAGCTTGTGCACCAAAACAACATCGAGCTCGCCCCCTAAGCCCTCGGCCATGATCTTTGCCATCGGCACCGCGCCACGCGGAATTCCCAAAACCAATGGATTTTTGTTCTTGTAATTCGGTGCCAATCTTTTGACCAATAACTCTGCTGCGTGTTCGCGGTTTTTAAATCTCATGGCCTGTCCTCCTCCAGAGCGCTTGCAGCGTTCACATCTTTATCGAGCCTCTTGCGCATCCAGAGCGCGGGCTAACTCCCGAACCGAGTCTGCGACGATTACACGATAGGGCGATGCCGGCTCGATGCTCTTGAGAGTGCCGGGCAATCGTTTGAGCTGTTCTAGAGCCTTCGCCCTCGAGTCCCGCAAAGAGGCGGCGGGAGCGATTCGGCGCCCCTGTTTCATCACAGGCTGAATCAATTGCTCCCCTGCCAATCGGTCGGTTGCCAATCCCAGGACGTCGCCAGCGATGTGACCTGCTTCGTCATAACTTCGAAAAACCTGTTTTCGACCGGGCCAGAGCGCCTTTCCCTCAGAACGCTTGCGCCTGGGCTTGCCGGCGTATTCAACAAGTTTATAGGCGCAGTCCAGAAAGGGCGCATCGGCCGATGTATCCATATGCGTGCCGATCCCGAAGCCGTCGATGGGCGCATTCTTCTCTGCCAATCGCTTGATGACATATTCATCGACGCTGCCGCTGGCGAATATGGTCACGTACTGAAGTCCTGCAGCATCGAGGATGCGCCGCACCTTGAATGCATGATCCGACAAATCGCCGCTGTCGAGGCGTACGCCCCTGATCCTGATCCCCTCACGCTCGAGCGTTGGCGCCAGCTGAACGACTTTTTCTGCCGCGGCCTCGGTATCGTAGGTATCGATCAAAAGAATTACATTTCCGGGCAGCGAGTGGGCGAAATGATCGAAGGCTGTCTTCTCGTCTTCGTGCGCCTGGATGAATGAGTGCGCCATCGTGCCATAGACGGGCACGCCGTATTCCGGCTCCGCCAACACCGTTGCGCTGCCGGCAAAACCGGCCAAGTAGCTAGCCCTTGCAGCAAGCAAAGCCGCCTCCGCGCCGTGAGCGCGGCGCAGGCCGAAGTCGACCAAGAGCTTGTCGGGCGCCAGTAAAACCGAACGAGCGGCTTTGGAAGCAATCAGAGTCTGAAAATGGATCAGGTTGATGAGCCGGCTCTCGACGAGTTGGGCTTGCGCTAGCGGCGCCGTCACGCGCAGTATCGGCTCGTTCGGAAAAAAGATCGTTCCTTCGGGCATCGCATCGACATCACCGTTGAAGCGCCAGTTCGTAAGATTTTGAACAAACTCTGGACGGAATGCCGGCTGGCGCGAGACCCACTCCAAATCCTCAGGCGTGAAGCGCGTACTCTCGAGAAAGCCCAGGACCTGTTCCAACCCGGCAGCAATGAGAAAATTGCGTTGCGCCGGCAGTTTGCGCACAAAGAACTCGAAGACGGCGGTCTCCTCCATGCCGACGTCAAAGTAACCTTGCAGCATCGTCAGCTGATAAAGGTCCGTCAGAAGAACGCTTGTCTCTCCGCTGCTCTCGGCAATCATAAGCGCGCCGCTTCGCTGGCTTGATTAATTCCTGAACGGCTGGTGTTTCTGCTCGCCGTCGGGGGCTCACTCACTGCCCTGTTGGACGGCTCAATCTCCGGCCGGGTCAAACGCTCTTTGCGCGATTGTATTTCCACGGCGGCAACGAAAGAGGAAACAAGTGCAAGCGAGGATTCGAGCCTCCCCAGGTCACTTACTGCAAACTTGACGAGGTCCGATAAAGATACGATTCCGAGGAGCTTGCCATGTTTGGCGACCGGCAAGCGCTTGATTCTCCGCCTGCGCATCACGTTGGCGGCAGTTGCATGGTCCTCTTCTGGCTTGATCACCACCACCGGCCGGCTCATATGTGCGGAAATCTTGCATTCGCGTGGATTATGTCCAGCTGCAATGCAGCCCAGTAAGTCACGATCCGTAATGAGCCCTTTGATCGTGCCGTCAGCCGTTATCACCAGACAACCCACAGCCTTTTCCCGCATCAGTTTGGCCGCGTCATTGATAGAGTTTTCGGGAGACCTTTGGATGACCTCGCGCATCATAATTTCTTCAACTTTCATTGAACTCCTCCCCTTCACTGCGTCGGCTAATACGACTTGAAACGCACAGCGCATGCCAGATCAGCTTTCTGGTACGTGGGCTTGGGCGCTCAAAGCCATCGCGCCGGTTTCGCGCCAATGAGAAAGAGAGCAATTAAAGAAATCAACTTTGAAAAAATCCGATTGTAGACTGTCCTTCGAAAACCCGGAAAACCGCTGATCTGGCGGCTCAAAACCTGTAGGAAAATTTTTACGCAATGGCACATGGCTTGCGCCTACGAATCGCGGAACCAAAAAACTAAGCGGCAGCGAAAACGCGCTATCGCGGAGGAGGCGGCCGATGCCACAGGAAGCCGAGTTACTGTATTTGGTGTTTCTCATTATGCTGACGCTGTTCGTTCACCTAGTTCTCAAATGGACTTCGCCCAAACTCTCGTCACCGGTTCATTGAGAAGAATCGTTTCGCATATCTTTGAGCACTGCTTTTTTGAGAACCCCGCAGCGGCTGTCGAGGTGAATCTATGCCGATTTACGAATTCCTCTGTCAGAAATGTAAGAAGCGATTCGAGCTCGTGTGGTCATTCGCGCAATATGACCGTGAAATGAAAAAAAAACCGAAATGCCCAAAGTGCGGCAGTGCCAGTGTCATTCGGCAGATTTCCGCTGTTGAAGTGAAGACCTCCAAGAAGAGTTGAGCCGGGGATACCGTGCGGCGAACTTTTCCGAGACAAAATCAGAGCAAGCGCTTAGGAGTCGCAACATGGCTAAGGGAATGATTGAGCAAGCGCGGGTCGATCGTATCGTCCACATTCCGGTAAACGGGATAACCCTGGAGGGCGCGCTCGTGATACCCGCTGGTTGTAGCAGCATCGTGCTTTTCGCCCACGGCAGTGGCAGCAGCCGCCATAGCCCGCGTAACAATTTCGTAGCTCGGGTGCTGCAAGACTTGGGATTGGGGACATTACTGCTCGACCTTTTGACCCGGGAGGAAGACGCAAGGTACGAGAACCGATTCGATATCGATCTTCTTACCTGGCGCCTGGAACGAGCGACGCAATGGGTGATGGAGCAGCCACGGAGCGAATCGCTCAATATCGGTTACTTCGGAGCAAGCACCGGCGCGGCTGCGGCGCTTCAGGCGGCCGCAACCTTCAGTGATTCCATTGGCGCAGTCGTGTCGCGCGGCGGCCGACCAGATTTGGCAATGGCGGCCCTCGCGAAAGTCGAAGCACCGACTCTGCTGATCATCGGCGGCTTGGATTACGAAGTTCTGGAGCTCAATCGGCGTGCTTATCAAAGGCTCAAAACAGAAAAGCATCTGGAGATCGTCCCTGGCGCAACCCATCTTTTCGAGGAGCCGGGCACGTTGCCAGAAGCGGCGCGTCTGGCAGGCCAATGGTTCAAACGGCACCTCGGGAAAAAACCGGTTCCACGAGCCGGTCGTAACCGAGCCCCCGCTCCATGAGCAAGGCATGGTCTCACATCCGTCTGCCTCAACGGCTTCAACCGATCATCCCCTGTCTTCCTCGCCGTTTTCAGATACCGCGCTTAAGATCCTGCGCGCCCGCTACTTTCTTCGAGACAACGCCGGCAGGCCTGTAGAAGACGCGAGCGGCATGCTGGCACGAGTCGCCGTCGCCTCGCCTGGACGTCCTTTTGGTGAGGTAACTCCCGTCAGCCACCATGGCCGATGAGCGGCATCGTCGGGCGGAACTGCCGCTAAAGATCCCGAATCCTGTGAGCGTGCTCGACCGCCTGAACGGTGAGGATGCCATCGCCCGGAGTACTGGTTTTTGCCTCCCGAGCGATCAACTGAATAATTTTTTCCACTAATGCGTCGTCACAGATCGCTTCTACCTTGAGTGATTCGGGCAGACGATCCGGCTCGAACGGTCGCTTCGAATAGAGAAAAGTCGAGGTCTCGCCGCTCAGGCCGTGAACGATGTAGGTGCTCACACCGCTGATACCGGTATCGTGGAGCGCGCGCATCAACTGCTCACCCCGTTCAGTTCTCACGTATGCTGTGATCAGTTTCATTAGGTCCTCCTCGTTACGGACACTATTCGCCAGCCTGATCATCAAGGCCTTCTTTGGAATTCCTGCCGCCACTCCCGACGCGAGATGCCAATTGCGGCAATCGGCCCGAGAATCTCAGCGATCACCGTAATGTCTGGGTTTTCAAGATCGACCTTGGGTCTTTTTTGGTATCTGCCTTCAAGGGCAATCCAGATCGCGCCGCCGATTTCGCGCTCCAGTGTTGATGTGTCCTTTTTGAGCCCGTGCGTACCGCGCTTGTTTAACCTAAAAGAAAAACTTTCCTCCGAGCCGATTTGCGCCGCGCCAATCTGCACCGCCGCATCTCTGATCGATTCCTCTTTGCTTTCAACCGTCGCCAGCACGGCCGTCAGATGTCCAACATTCTGCGCGCACTCCTCATAGACAAGCTTTGCAACCTCGGTGGGATCGCCTTCCGCCTCGAGGCACAAAATTCCGCGGAATCCGGTAGCGCGAACGCGCCCCCGACGCACCGCGCGTCTCAGCGCAAACCTGAGATATCGCACCGGCTCAAGACCTCGATTGGTTACGATCAGGTTAGTGGTAGCGTGTTGGACGGCTTCAGCCATATGCAAATACTAACCCTCTCCCGGCTCCAAGCCGGGAAGTGGCAACAAATAGGCCTGGCGTTGGACTAAAGTCCAATTGCCGATCCGTCGCTAGTCCTATACATTGCGATTGTCTTTTTACCAGACAAGTCAGTCAAATGACGAAGAATAATCCAGATCGCCCGAACATCAACGAGCTACGGCGCGCCCGTGCGATGCTCAAGGGGAAAGCTGCTACCGCGACTCATGCTTTCCACGAAGCAGTCCAGGAATCTCAGCGGCTCGCAAAGCAACTCAACCAGCTGCTTCAAGACCGCGCGGGTCAGGTGGGAAAGCTCACCGAGGCGCTGGCGACCGCGGTTACAGCGCGCACCCGTGCCGAAGATGCGCTCATGGAGAGCGAAAGGCGCTACACCGTGACCGCCGACGTCGTGCCCGTTCTCATCTGGCAAGCAGGTCCCGACAAACTCTGCACCAGTTTCAACAAACGATGGCTAGAGTTCACGGGGAGGCGTCTTGAAGATGAGCTCGCCAATGGTTGGATAGCGGGCATCCATCCCGAGGACGTTCAAGCGTGCGTCGAGAAGTACCATTCCGCGTTCGATAAGCGCGAAACATTCGTCACGGAATACCGCCTGCGCCACCATTCCGGGCAGCATCGCTGGATTCTCGACAGAGGTGCGCCGGTGTTCAGCACCAGTGGCACGTTTCGCGGCTATGTCGGCGGGTGCATCGATATCCATGCCCAAAAGATCGCCGAGGCTTCGCTTCAACGATCCCGGCAAGAATTGCGCACACTGGCCAGCCGATTGCAGGCCGCTCAGGAGGAAGAGAGAGCGCAACTTGCCCGCGAGATCCATGACGAGTTGAGCGGAACCCTGACTGCTCTAAAGCTAGACATCTCTTTATTGCCGGATCGAGCAGCCAAAGATCGTGATTCGTTTTTGGAAAAACTGGAGTCGATGTCCGGCCTCATCGATCGTACGCTGACCCGCATGCACTCCATTGTGACCGAGCTACGACCGATCGTTCTCGACAAGTTCGGTTTGGTTGCCGCCATCGATTGGCAAATAAAAGACTTTCAAGACCGATCGGGAATCGGTTGCGAGATCGATCTGCCGAAGAAAGCAGTTTCTTTGGATCCGGATCGAGCCACTGCCATTTTTCGGATTTTGCAGGAGGCGTTGACCAATGTTGTGCGTCATGCGCAGGCGACCAAAGTGCGCGTGGAGCTGAAAAGCCATAACAAGAATGTGTCGCTTATGGTGCGCGACAACGGCAAAGGCATCGCGGCTAACGAGATCGACGCATCTACGTCCATCGGCTTGCTGAGCATGCGCGAGCGTGCATTGTCTTTTGGCGGCGTAACGGAAATTACCACGATACCGGAGGGAGGCACCTCGGTAAGCGTGAGAATGCCGCCGAGCCACCGTCTGCGCAGATGAAAATTCTCATTGCCGACGATCATCCGATTTTTCGCGCGGGACTGAAAGAAACTTTGTTGAAGGACAAAGATATCGAATTCGTCGGCGAAGCGGATACTGGACAAAAAGTTCTTGATCTCGCACGCAAGCAACGCTGGGACGCGGTGGTACTCGACATCACGATGCCGGGAAAAGGCGGACTGGAAGTTTTGCAAGAATTGCGGCGCGAGCGACCTAAGCTTCCCGTTCTTATTTTGAGCGCCCATCCCGAAGACCAGCTCGCCGTGAGATTGCTGGCGGCTGGAGCGGCCGGATATCTCACCAAGGACAAGGCTCCGGTTGTTCTGCTGAACGCGCTCAGAAAAGTTATCCAGGGCGGGAAATATGTCGGCGAAGCAACGGCTGAAAAACTCGCTTTTCGCCTAGGATCCGAGACAACCGCGCCCCTGCATGAAAGCTTGTCAAACCGTGAATACCAGGTTTTGCGCAGCCTTGCCGCAGGGAAAGCGATCAAGGAAATTGCCGAGGAATTTTTTCTCAGCGTTAGAACGGTCAGCACCTACCGCGCCCGGGTGCTTGACAAGATGAACCTGAAAACCAATGCCGATCTTATCCGCTACGCCTTGGAGAACAAACTGATCGACTAAATGAACGGCGCAATATCCTGTCCGGCTATGTATCCTTGCTTTTCGAAATCACAAGCTCACCTCTGGTCTGTCTTAGCTTTAAGACCACAGTAACATTCCTGTAACATTCTTTTTGTAGTCACAGAACGGACAGAAAAATCATTGCTTGGACGACTTTTCGGCCCGTGACCCATTCCGCTAGAGTATCGCATGGGTTTTTTCCCGTAGCTGGAGCAAACAGCGAATTCCGCAAGCTGATCCAGTAATCCGCAAAACAAGTTCAGGAACCGTGAAGCGAATGCCAAAAGACGAACGAGCAGTGTCGCAAGCGGTGGATAGTTCTAAATCAATCAATCGTTGCTATTATGTCGCGCACGAATTGGCAAACCCGCTCGGCGGTATGCTCATGAGCGTTGATGTCATCGAAAAGTATCTTGACGCCAACCCGCATGTTGACGAAGAGATGGGCGAATTGACAAGAATTTTAAAAGGAGAGATTAAAAGGCTTATTCTTCTTCTCAAGCAGTTTCGTTCATCCGAAATCTCAAGCGACGACAAACGGCAGCGCATTTTGTGTTGGAAGGGGAAATTAGAGAACTATTAAAGTTGCAATTGCCGGAGTACGAGCGCCGAGGAATCCGGATCAACCAGGATATCCCTTTGGATCTGCCTTCTATTCCGGGCAACCGGGATAAGCTCAGGCAAATTCTTCTCAACCTCTGGAACAACGCGGTCGAGGCGATGCCCAATGGCGGAACTTTGACGATTCGAAGTTTTGCCACCGAACGCTGGTTGTACCTGGACGTCGCTGATACCGGCAATGGCGTTCCAGAAGGCATGAGAATCTTTGAATGCGTGGTCACCAGCAAGCCAGATGGCGGCGGTCTTGGGCTGCTGATTGTCCGTGATTTGGTTGAACAGCACCACGGAACCATCTCCTACACAACAAAACCCGGTATGGGCACCACATTTCACCTCAAGTTTCCGCTAGCACGACCTTTCGAGGACACCGAACCCATCAAGGCCGGAGCCTTTGGCGAAATAAAAATGTAAGTGCATCAGCGGTCCTTTATTCGGTTCGAACGAACGCTGATGCCAAAGCCAATATTTGTAGTCCTACAACGGACACTAATATCGGTCTTTTGGTGACTTTATGAGCGGGGAGGTCTTGTTTAAATCTAGGCGCTAATTTTCAACAAAACGGAAGACAGTCATCCGGGGAATTTAGCCGTGTGGGAGGACAGGAGCCTCTTCGAAAGCGCACGCGGAGAGCGGGCCCGCATTGAATTGCGCGAGTACCTTCATACCCACGATCGGGACGGTTCAATATTTCCTGAAAAGCGACTCATGCTCGTCATGCTTGAAGACGCGCTTAAATGCCTAAGCAAATACGCCGAAACCAGAAACAGAAGATCGAGGAGAGTGTTTGAGCAGACAGAGCAATGGGTCTTCGCCAGTAACAATGAAGGAGTATTTTCGTTCGAGAACGTTTGCGACGCCCTGGGCCTCAATCCGGCGTACATTCGCAAAGGCGTGAGACGTTTCGCAAAAAATCCCGTCAACGAGCTCGGGCAAAAGCCGGAGTAACTGAGCAAGGCCTACCGAACTCATGAACTATCCCGAGAGCAATCGGAGGGAGACCGCAATTTCTCCCTCCGATACATTCAACCGCTGGATCTGTCTAACGGGCGGATCACCAAGACCGGATCGCCGCAATAACAAACGACGCGATCTGTAACGCTGCCCAGCACCCAGCGACCCATGCCTGACCTCCCGTGCGTGGACATCGCGACGATATTGTCCGAGGTTTTTTGGGCGAGATCGATGATTTCTTCCGCCCCTTTGCCTTCGAGCGCGAGACACGTTACTCGGTCGATTCCTTCCGCCTGCAGCTGTTCCATCCTGGCTTGTAAGTATTCTGTTGTCTCTTTTTTGATTTTGCTCGCGAGTTCGCCAATCGCAGGCGGTAACACACCCGTCCCGACAAAGTAGCCCGTGGTCGGAACTATGTAGCTGCGGATCAAAACAACTTCAAGATTGAGGTGTTTCGCCAAATAGAGCACGTGAGGAAAAATGCTTTCGGCGAGATGAGAACCATCCAATGGGACGATCACGCTGCGGATTCGTGCTTCGTCGCTCGAGCGTGTTTCTTTTTTCGAGCGGATGAGCAGCAAAGGGCTACTCGTCGCCTGCAAAACTTTTTGCGCGACACTTCCCAAAAGCCAACGCTGCGCGCCGCTCCGGCCATGCGTTGCCATAGTGATCAAAATGCCGGGGTCTCGCGCGGCGCGATCGACGATTACTTCGGCTGCCTTCCCGTCTTCGATGAAGCAATCGACCACAGAATTCGAGAGGCCTGCGGCCACTTGCGTGAGGTAATCCGTTCCTTTGGCGTGGGAGCCCATACCATTCTCCGCATCGATGACGTGCAGCAAATCGATCGGAAGTTGCAATCGATTCGCTACAAATGTCGCATAAGGCAAAACACTCTCCGACAACTTCGATCCATCGAGTGGGACAAGAATTCGTTTGTACATGGCCAATGACTCCTTTAGCGCTGCGTGCATTGACTGTGTCGACTCTCCGTCATCACAAGGACATGATGCAAAGCAGCACTGACACTCCGCTCACCTGACTTGATCATCACGCAAGGCTTAAACTGCCTTAATGGATAGAAGTGCTCCGCGGACAACATAAATACTGCGCCGCTTCCGGCACCGAGGCTACGACAAGTCTCATCGCCACCATCCCGGCGATTTCCTGAGCTTTATCCTCATCCTCAAGTACTTCGAAGGCAGCATCAGAAATTGCCGCGATCAGGGTCACCCATCGTCACGAATTGGATGCTGCTATCAGTTTCCATATCGAATCCTCCTTCGACCCGCGTTCCTCGCTATGACCGATATTCAGTTGTTGGGCAAATACCGTGCCCTGCTGAACGCTAGACTTTATTGGCAGCGTTTCAGGGTTACTTGCAGAAATGACAAGTTGGCGAATCTTTTTTCTCAGGCTTGCAATTTACCGCGGAGTACGAGTGGCGCGATTTTATGGCGCACGGAGCCAAAACCGTTGCATCATGGTTCGGCTTGCCTTCCAAGATCCCAAACAAAAACCTGCTGAACGGTTTTATCTTTGGTTAGATTGAGACTCTTGAGCTGCTTTGTCTGGCCGTTGAAATCAGCCTTGATATCGTAAGTCCCCGCCGGCAGTCGAATATAGAACCACGGACCTTCCGTGGTCACGGCGAGGATCTCGCCTTGTTTCGTATTCGACAGAGTAACTCTAACACCTGAGAGATAAGACCCGTTCTTCTCGGCAAAGACCAGCTTGAGATTATAGTCTTTTGCGCGCTCTTCCATCGCTTCGCGTTCGTTGCTGCTGACGCCGCCGAAGAGGTAAGGATATCCCTCATGGGTGTTTCCTTCGATCAGCACAATTGCAGGGCGAATTTCTGCGGCCTGGCCTGTCACCGGCGGCAAGCCACAACGACTGGGCTCAAGCACTAACGCGACAAACAACACCAGTGCCAAACGTCCGTTTCGAGCTAAATTCGCGCCCATAACTCCGCCCTCCGTTCATGAGGAAATTGGAGCAATCAATGTGCCTCTTGAGTAATCTTTCATGACCTGGAAAGACGCATCGTTGAACGGCGCTCAGCTTTGTTTCTTTCAAGGTTGAGAATACCGGAAGTTTAACTCGCAGCACTGAAGAGATTGCGGCCACTCGTAGATCCTTCGTGCGGTTCCAGGAGGGCAAGCGGCGGCGCTTCTAAAAACAAATGCAGCTCGGCGAACCAATCGACGTCAGTAAAATCGCATGAAACCGGCTCACGATCCGCCCGAGCTCGTTTCATCCTTCCCGGGGCCTGCTATTCTGATCATAGCTAGACTGCTTCCCTGGCCTAATCCGGCGCTCGGATGCAGCTTTGCCGATGGTTATTGCCATGAGCCTTGCGCATTGGGAACACTTACCTCACGGTGCTGATATTACGATTTGCGGAATCGGCACGTCCAAAGCTGAAGCCTTCGAGCAAGCAGCTCTTGCATTGACGGCGATTCTGACCAAGCCCGACGGCGTCGCCGCGGCTGACACCGTTCAGATTAGTTGCACCGCACCCGATGACGAGCTTCTATTGGTTGAGTGGCTGAACGCGGTGATTTACGAGATGGCGGTTCGTAAAATGCTTTTCGCAAAATTCGAGGTGCGCATTGAGGGCCAGACTTTGTCGGCGAGGGCCTGGGGCGAACGGGTCGATGTTGAACGGCACGAGGTCGGAACCGAGGTCAAAGGCGCGACTTGTACCAACCTGAGAGTCGCTCGAGAGGCCTCTCAGCAGTGGCGCGCGCAATGCGTCATCGACGTTTAGGATAAGGCCTATGGAAATTTCCCGCTTGGAACGGAAGTCGGAAACCGAATGGCATATCCTGCCGCACGGCAAAATGCGCGTGCCGGGGGTGATCTTCGCGAACGAGTCGTTGATTCGTGAGATGGATGAAAAAGTCTATGAGCAAGTGACGAATGTCGCGAAGCTGCCTGGGATCGTGAAGGCATCCTACGCGATGCCGGATGCGCACTGGGGCTACGGATTTCCCATTGGCGGAGTCGCGGCTTTCGATCCGAATAAAGGCGGCGTGATCTCCGCCGGCGGCGTTGGCTTCGATATTTCCTGCGGCGTGAGAACGCTCTGTACCGGGTTACAGCCCGAGCAGCTCACACCCGTCAAAGAACGTCTGGCGGATGTGCTTTTCCGCCAGGTTCCCGCCGGCGTCGGCAGCACGGGCAAGCTGAGCCTCACGGAAAAGGAAATGGACGCCATGCTGAGCGGCGGAGCCAAATGGGCCGTCGAACGAGGCTATGGCAGCAAAGAGGATCTAGCGCGTGTTGAGGAAAACGGCTGTATCGCCGGAGCGCGACCGCACGAAGTCTCCGAGCGCGCCAAGAAACGCCAGCGTGAAGAAATGGGCACCCTCGGCTCGGGCAACCACTACTTGGAAGTGCAACGGGTGGCAAAGATTTTCGACCGCGACATCGCCGGTGCCTTCGGCCTGAGCGAAAGTGATGTCGTGGTGAGCATTCACTGCGGCTCGCGCGGCCTTGGCCATCAGATCGGTACCGAGTTTCTCACCCGGATGGTGGCTGCGGCGCCGCAATACGGGATCGAGCTTCCGGATCGTGAGCTCGCTTGCGCGCCGATCGGATCACCCCTCGGGGAAGCTTACCTCGGTGCCATGCGCGCCGCGATCAACTGCGCTCTTGCGAATCGGCAAATTCTCACGCAAACGGTCCGCACGGCTCTTGCGGAGATCTTCCCCGGTATACAGCTGCCCCTTCTCTATGACGTTTCGCACAATACCTGCAAAACCGAGGACCACCTCGTGAACGGCAAGAGCATGCGCTTGTTCGTTCATCGCAAGGGCGCGACCCGCGCCTTTGGTCCGGGCCATCCGAGCATTCCGGAAAATCTGAAACAGACCGGCCAGCCGGTGTTGATTGGCGGAACCATGGGCACAGCCTCTTACATCTTATCGGGTACGACACGGGGAATGGATCTCGCTTTCGGTTCGGCCTGCCACGGGGCGGGGAGGAGCATGAGTCGGCATCAAGCGCTTCGCCAGTGGCAAGGAAAGGACATTGTTCACCAGCTTGGCAGCCAGGGCATCCTTATTCGCAGCCGTTCGATGCGCGGCGTTGCGGAAGAGGCGCCCGGCGCCTACAAAGATGTCACCCAAGTGGTCGACGCGGCGCATGAGGCCGGACTTGCTTCCATGGTCGCACGCCTGGAGCCGTTGATCTGTATTAAAGGATAACAGCCAAAGATTTCATAGGCCTCAAAGCCTGAAACCAGTTATCAGCCAAACAAAAACCATAACGATCAAGTCGCATCGCTAATATTGGAATTGCGGGATTTTGTGGTTCCTCGAGCGATGCGAGTCGTAATGCTGAACAGTCCGCAGGCTTCAGGCAATTAAGCACATTTGCGGCGACCGAAATCACCGGGTTTCGTGTCATTCCGACAAGCAAATGGCCTCGCCCAGCTAAAGCTTACCGGGACGTATGCGCCTACGTATCCTTATTTCAGTTCACCGCCAATGCGATGTACACCCAACACATCAAAGCCGCTGACGCGCAGCGCTTCCGCAATGTTCTCGGCATCGCCGGGCAAGCGCAGGTAACAGATCGGGTTTTCGCCGAATTTGTCGTGGTAGGTACCTACTCCCAAGAGCTCGTTACCCTCCCGCGCGACAATGCGCGATGCGTCCATGAGCCCGTGCTCTTTGCTTTCGATGAAATCGATGCGGGTACTGCCGCCATTCGACGCGGCCATGGCGTCGAGAAAAGCACGCATCACGTCGCTACTCGTGATGATACCGACCAGTCGCCCTTCGTGAACCACCGGCAGGCCGCCAATCTGTTGTTCCAGCATGATTTGTGCGGCCTGTTCCAGGGTGGTTTCCGGGCGGACAGTCAGTACCGGGGCTTCGCTCATGACGCCGTTGACTTTCGTCCGGTCTAGTTGGCCACGATGCTCGCGCAAGTTTCGGTCTGTGATGATGCCCACGAGCTTTCCGTCGCTCATCACCGGGAGACGGCGAAAGCCGCCCGCCCAGATCTTGTGCGCTGCATGGCTTAACAAGTCATCCGCGTCGACGGTGATCGGCTCCTTGGTCATGTGATAGCTCACTAACATGGTTCCCTCCTTAATTTTCGCAACGCATCGCTTCCGGGCTCGCCGGATCGTTCATGCCAAACTGACCATTGCAAAGCTCGTCTAGCTTGATCACTTCGCCAACGGCCTGCATGCGCATGCAAAGTGAGAATGACATAGATTCGTCGGTGCACGCCATGTGCCACTGAATAAAATGGGGAAAACGGCCCGAGAAAAGGCAAGTCGAAGCCCGGCGATGATAACCGTATGAAAGCAAACTACGTGAGTAGCGGCGGGCGGCAAACTTCCGATCGCTGGCAGGCTTTCCCTTCGATGAAATTCGCGAAAAATTGGCGCTTTGATGAATCAGTTTCATGCGCGGACGAGGCGGATACGAGTTATTCGTCGGGCACTTTTTTCGTCTCGTGATTGAGCGCGTAGTTACAAACCAGGCTGACTTTGTCACCTTTGCGAATCGGGCCACGCCTTTATTTCAAAGCTGAAAATCGACAGCGAGTTGTTGCAGCAGCTCCGCTATGAAGGCGTGGTTTTTCTTTTGCAGAATGAATGAGCGAAAACTGAACCGAGTGCAAAGAACATAGAAATGAAAAATCCAACCAAGCATCGCGTTCGGGCGGTTAACATCCGAGAAATGCGCGTTGACGACATTCCTGCCGTTTACCGCCTGGGGCGCCGCTTGTTCCAGGATGCTTCGACGTTCTACCGCACGTGGGATGCCTATGAGGTGACCCATAATTTTAATCAAGATCCGCACCTCACGTTGGTGGCTGAGATGCGCCGCGGCGCCGTCGTCGGCTTTGCTCTCGGCACAACTTACGGAGACGAGTCCAGCGGCTGGAGATACGGCTATATTCTCTGGATGGGCGTGACGCGGCGTCAGCAAGGCAGCGGGTTGGGAACCCAGCTTTATCATGAGATGGAGCGGCGAATGCACGATAGCGGCGTGCGCATGGCGTTCGTCGACACGGCGAAAGCGAACACTAACGCGATCCGCTTTTCAAACGTATGGGTTACGGAAAGCCGGAGGCTGAAGTTTGGATGAGTAAACTGCTTCAGCGCAAACGAGGGAACAAGAACGCAGAGCAACGCGCCTCGGGCACACACCTTTAAGCGACAGATGGCAAAACTCGCACTCGCCTAGACAACATGGATCTCGAAATCCCGACGGAACAACATTGACGGGCAATGCAGCTCACCCGCTGTGGTAATGTTTACTTGCGTGCTCGCGA
>JBIOXP010000326.1:0-3058 GCA_044869705.1 Binatia bacterium
GGCGACAAGCTTTACGACAACCCGATCGGCACCGGGCCCTATAACTTTGTCAGTTATCAGCGCGGCGGGAATATGGTGTTTACGCGCAACGACGAATACTGGGGCGGCAAGGCTGCGATCAAGGAGATCGTATTCCGCAAAGTCACCGAAGACGCGGCGCGGTTGGCAGCGCTGGAATCCGGGCAGACGGATTTTATCAACAACGTGCCGGACCATGAGGTGGCCCGGTTGCAGAAACACCCGCGCATTCGCGTCGACAAGATCGAAGGCCTGAGAATGTTTTTTCTCGCGTTCAACATCTCTTTTAAACCGTGGGACAACAAGCTCGTGCGCCAGGCAGCTAATTATTCGGTAGATGCGCCGGCGATCGTAAAAAATATTTTCGACGGCATTGGATATCCGATCAACGGCCCGGTGGGCGCGAATGTCATCGGCGCCGATCCGAAGCTGAAGCGCTATCCCTACGACCCGCAAAAATCGAAGGAGCTTTTGGCCAAGGCCGGGTTTCCAAACGGCTGCGATATTCAGCTCTACTACTCCGCCGGTCGCTATCCGAAGGACCGCGAGGTCTGCCAGGTGGTCGCGGCGCAAATGGTCAAAGGCGGGTTTCGAGTTGAGCTGGTTTCGCAGGAATGGGCGTTGTTCTGGGACAAGCAGGGAGTGAACGGTGGAAAGCTGCCGTTCTATTACATCGGCCGCGGCTCCCTGACCGACGCCGATACGCTTTACGACCAATACTTTCGCAGCGGTACGACCAAGCGGACGACCTACAGCAATCCGGAACTCGACAAGCTTATCGAGGAGCAACAAAAGACCGCAGACCAAAAAAAGCGCATTGCTATTCTCCAGAAAGCCGGCCGGATCATCATGGAAGAAGCGCCGTTCATTCCGCTCTACAACCTGGCGGATATTTACGGCGTCGCGCGAAACCTGGTTTGGAAAATGCGCCCCGACGAAAAAGTGTTGGGTTGGGATATGTCGATCAAGTGACAGCGCGACGGGACACGGAGTCCGTTTTTAGTTTCGCCCTGGGATTCGAGAAAAAAATTCTCCGCTCCGCGAACGTTTCGCAGTGTCATTCGAGGGAGCCGAAGAATCTTATGTGGCAACTGGACTGTAAAAACCGAGATGCTTCGCTGCCGCTCAGCATGACAAATGACAATATGGCTTTTAGGTATCGCAATAGTCTGTGCTGGTAGTAAATAAATAAGGCACCTGAGTGCAAAATCATCGGAGGCGGATATGAGCTCGGGGATAAAAAATTTAGCTCGGCGCGAGTTTTTGAAACGGAGCGCCGTGCTCGGCATCGGCACCGCCCTGGGCGGCGCGCTTGTGAAAGTGAGCTACGCCGCCTCGAAAGAACGACTGATGATTCTCAGCAGCATCGGCCTAGACACTCTCAATCCATACGCCCACAGCTCCGGTCCTCAGTACGGGATCTGGCAACACATGATCGAGCCCTTGGTCGAGATCAATTATGCGCGCAAAGACTACTACGGCGTGCTCGCCGAGTCGTGGAAATTTGACGGCAACAGATGGACGTTTCGGCTGCGCAAGGGAATTCGCTTTCACAACGGCGCGACCTTCACTGCTCACGATGTCGTCCATTCCGTCAATCGCATCCGAACCGACAAGCGAAGCTTACAGAAATCGAATTTCGACGATTTGGCGGAGGTGCAGGCAGCCGACGACTACACGGTGATCTTTACCACCACTCAACCAAACGCCGTACTTCTCGACCGCCTGCAAAATCGATTCATCGTCAGCAAGAGCGCGGCAGAGAAATATGGCGATGATGTCGATCAGTACGCGATCGGCACGGGCCCTTACAAATTCGTCAGCTGGGCGCGCGACGGCAATCTCGTGATGAGCCGCAATGATGATTACTGGGGACGAAAAGCGGACATCAAAGAAGTTGTACTCAAGAAAGTCGGAGAGGATGCAGGCCGGTTGGCTGGACTTTTGGCGGGTCAGGGCGACGTGATCAACAATGTGCCGGTGGAAGAAATTGCCCGACTCGATAAGCACCCGCGCGTGCGCACGGAAAAAGTCGAAGGGCTCAGAATGTATTTTTTGGCCATGAACGTGACGCACAAACCCTTTGACAACAAACTCGTACGTCAGGCATTCAACTATGCGATCGATTCCACGGTCATCATCAAGCATATTTATGAAGGCAACGGTTATGTGATGAACGGGCCGTTGGGCGCGAACGTGATCGGTTACGATCCCAAGATCAAGCGCTATCCCTATGATCCGAAAAAAGCCAAGGAACTGCTTGCGCAAGCCGGTTTCACGAACGGTCTCGACGTTAAGCTCAATTTCTCGCCGGACCGTTATCCGAAAGCTCGCGAGGTCTGCCAGGTCGTCGCCGATCAACTCGCAAAAGCGGGTGTTCGAACCGAGCTGGTCTCTCAGGAGTTTGCCATTTTCTGGGGATCGGACGGCGTCAACGGCGGAAAAATTCCTTTCTACTATGTCGGGCGTCCAGCCATCGATGCCGACACGGTATATGATCAATATTACCGCTCGGGAAGGACTAAGCGGGTCGGTTTTCAACATCCCGAAGTGGACCGCTTGATCGACGAGGAGCAAAAGACCGGTGATCCGAAAAAACGGATCGCCATGCTGCAGCAGATCGGACAAATTCTGATGCAGGAAGCCGCGCTCGTTCCGTTATACACGTTGGCGGAAATTTACGGGGTTGCGCGCAATGTCATCTGGAAAGCACACCCGGAAGAGAAGGTGCTCGCCTTCGACATGAAAATTCGTTGAGCGCATCGACAATACTCGATCCATGGAGGACTGATATGGCGTTAAGCGACCAAGGCATCAAGCGTAGAGAGTTTCTCAAACGAGCGTCGCTCGCGGGGCTCGGCGCCTGGGCAGGGAGCGGCATGATTACGAGCAGCTACGCCGCATCCAAGGAACGGCTGACTGTCCTCAGCAGCATCGGCCTCGATACGCTGCATCCCTACGCGCACAGCTCGAGCCCGCAGTACGGCATCTGGAACAATATGATCGAGCCGCTAGTGGAGGTGAATTATTCCAAGCGCGA
>JBIOXP010000327.1:0-5928 GCA_044869705.1 Binatia bacterium
GTGATTCACGCGAATGACTCTCAAGAGTTTTTCCTCAACGTTTGCCTTTTGCCGGGTCAAGCAATCCCAGTTATTCAGCAAAAAATTTAGTCGCACTTCTTAGCTGTTATCCGCCATCAGTCATATGCCGCACCTTCGGAGGTGTTGATGAACCAGAAATCCTTGCGCGCGTTAATCGACAATGCTCGGGCCGCCGGCCGAGCCGCATTGCTGGCGCCGGAAGCTCAGCTTTTCTGCGATCACTACGGCATTCCCACGCCGAAGCAGGGATTGGCAAAAACCGCTGCGGATGCCGTCAAGCTCGCGCAGCGTTTCGGCTTTCCCGTTGTGCTGAAGATCGTTTCCGCCGACATTCTGCACAAGACCGAAGCCGGAGGCGTGATCACCGGCGTCGGTAATGCCGCAGAGGTCCGGCGCGGTTTTGATGAACTGCTCAAGAACGCCAAACGATACCGAAAGAATGCCGGGATTAAGGGCATCCAGGTGCAGCAAATGCTGAAGGGCGGGCAGGAAGTCATGGTCGGCGCCGTGACCGATCCGAGCTTCGGAAAAATGATCGCGTTTGGCTTGGGGGGTGTGCTTGTCGAGGTCATGAAAGACATCACCTTTCGCTTGGCGCCGGTGAGTAAGAAAGAAGCGCTATCGATGCTCGACTCGGTGAGCGCGGCGGAACTGCTGCGCGGCGTTCGCGGTCAGAAAAGCGTCGATCGCGCGGCCGTGGCCGATCTCATCTGCAGAGTTTCCAAGCTCATCAACGACTTTGCGGAGATTCAGGAGGTGGATCTAAATCCAGTTTTCGCGACGGACAAAGGCGTTAAAGCCGTGGACGTACGCGTGGTCCTAGGCGAAATGCCGAAAGAACGAACACGCTTCGATCAGGAAGAAATCCTTGGCGCAATGCGGCGGATTATGAACCCGCGTGCCGTTGCCGTGATCGGTGCATCCGCGGAAGACGGCAAAATCGGCAACTCCGTCATGAAAAACCTGATCAATGGCGGTTATCAGGGAGCCATCTATCCGATTCATCCCAAAGCCGACGAAATACTGGGCCGTAAAGCCTCGGCGAGCGTGCTCGATGTCGAGGGTGAAATCGATGTGGCCGTTTTTGCAATTCCCGCGAAATTTTGCGCCGCCGCGATGGCAGAGGTCGGGCGAAAAAAAATTCCCGGCGCGGTGATGATCCCTTCGGGATTTGCCGAAGTGGGCGAGCAGGCGCTGCAGGACGAACTGGTCGGCGTCGCGCGCAAGCACAAGGTACGGGTCATGGGCCCGAACATTTATGGCTTTTATTACACGCCGCAAAACCTCTGCGCGACCTTCTGCACGCCCTACGATGTCAAAGGAAAAGTCGCGCTCAGCTCGCAATCCGGCGGCGTGGGCATGTCGATCATCGGTTTTTCGCGCACCACGCGCATGGGCGTTTCGGCGATTGTTGGCCTGGGCAACAAATGCGACCTCGATGAAGACGATCTACTGACCTATTTCGAGCAGGACGACAACACGCAGGTGATCGCGATGCACTGCGAGGATTTGAAAGACGGTCGAGCCTTCGCCGAGGTAGCGCACCGCGTGTCGAAGCAAAAGCCGATTGTGGTGCTCAAGGCCGGCCGCACCGCGCTCGGCGCGCGCGCCGCGGCATCGCATACAGGCGCGCTCGCCGGCAACGATAAAATTTACGATGACGTGCTGCGTCAGTGCGGCGTCATTCGTGCCAAGAGTCTCAACGATATGCTGCAGTTTGCGCGGGGGCTGCAAGTCCTGCCGACGCCGAAAGGGGAAAATATCGTCATCATTACCGGCGCGGGAGGTTCGGGAGTGCTGCTGTCGGATGCGTGTGTCGATAACGGCTTGGCTTTGATGAAAATGCCGTCTGACATGGATGCCGCGTTTCGGAAATTCATTCCGCCTTTTGGCGCCGCGGGGAACCCCGTCGATATCACGGGAGGAGAGCCGCCAACGACGTACGCGAACACCATCCGTTACGCGCTCGGCGAGGCGCGCATCGATTCGCTGATACTCGGATACTGGCACACGATCATCACGCCCCCGATGGTTTTCGCGAAGCTCTGCGCGGAAGTCGTCGAAGAGGCGCGCAAGCAAGGGATCGATAAGCCGGTCGTGGCATCGCTGGTCGGCGATGTGCAGGTCGAAGAGGCGAGCGAATATTTATACGAGCGAGGGATCGTCGCCTATCCGTATACGACGGAATTGCCGGTGGCAGTGCTGGGCGCGAAGTACAAATGGGCGAGGGGCGCTGGCTTGGTGTAAAGGAGTAGTTGGATGATTGAGAAGTCAACGATTGTGTTGGCTCGCTTCGTAGTAAAACACCACTAACGAAGGAACGTCATTCTGAGTGTCAGCGAAGAATCTCGTTTTCTATTATGGGTAGACGAGATCCTTCGGCTAGCGCCTCAGGGTGACATCATGCGCGAATCCGCTTTGAACAAACCTAACGAAGCACGACGCAAAGCCATCATTTTTTATCGATACGCTTCCTCCGGCATATTGAATGTCGCGCCTTCTTTTGCGAGTTGCTCCTGGAACATCTTGCGAATGAACGGATCTTCGTCGCGGTATTCGATCGTGTTGCCACCTTCTTTGATGTCGAGGTTCAAGCCGCGCCAATCGACCCCCGGGATGCCCTTTACTCGCCTGGGATAACCGCCGAGAAAGGCGAGCACCCGGAGCGGCTCCTTGGAGGCACCGTAATGCCCGTGAAACCAGCCGGCATCACCGGGCGCGGCGCTGACGATGCCGCCCGGTTTATAGTCTTGTCGCTGCACGAGATCACCCTTGCCGTCCTTCCAGGGCGTCGTGCCCGCTTCGCTCGGCCAGGTGATCGTGTACCCCTTGCCGCCTAAGCAGAGCAACACCGGTCCGGCTTCGTGTGCGTGGCAGCGGGAATAACGGCCCGGCGCGTATTGGGCAATGAACCCTTGAAACGTGTTTCCCGAAAGACTCCAGAAAAACGTACGGTGACCAACGCCGCGCTGGCCGTCGAGCGGCAACTCCACGCGATCGGCATCGGGAATGATATTGCCGAAGTTGCGTGCCCGGCCGTGACGCGGGTCTTTGCCGAGTTCGGTGTGCGCTTTGAAATAGTCGGCGCGGCCGTCGTAGCGATCCTTGAACTCATAGGGATTGTTGAACAGCGCGTCCTGTGTCCGATACAAACAAAAAATCGGCGGCGCGTTATTGACCGCGAGCAGCAGGGCGGGGCTGGAGGTGGCATTTACGATACGATGCCAGGTGTTGAGCGGTGGTGAGAAGAGGCTTCCCGCCTGCCATTCAAAGACTTGCTTGCTGCTCTTGTCGTCGCCGCTCCAAATCTCGGTTGTGCCTCTTCCCTCGAGCACGTAAAAAATCTCCTCATACATGTGCTTCTCAGGAGTGACCGCGCCCGCGCCCGGGATTTGGAGCACGTGAATGCCTTGCAATCCGCCGCAGCCGTTCAGCTCGAGGAAAGCTCCTTGTGCCCCCATGCGCCTCCAGGGCGCCAGTGTCAGATCGCGAATATCGTAGAATCCGATCGTGCCGCGATGAATCGGGAGGTCCTGCTCCGCCATGTACGTCTCATAGGGCGATGCCTGTCTGATCCAGCGTTTGGTCCCGACAAAATCTTGCTCCATTTTTATTCTCCTCTTGCAGACTGTTCACATCATCGTGGCGCAGTTTCGGAGTTCCGCTCGCAATAGACTAAAAACTGCCGCTCATGATTGACGGTTTAACATGAGCGCTTTATATATCGCACGCGGGTGGAACGTTCCAGTGATAATCGGGGCTTGCGTCGTCGGGTCTAGTATTGGATAAGCATAAAATTGCTCCTCGACGGAGAACGAGGACGTGTTCGATGCAGCACGAACATTGAAAGACAGCGCGCGACAACAATACGTGCAATTCGGAGGCGAGAGTGATTTCCATCAAGAAAATTTTCTTTCTGATCTGCCTGATTTCTTTTACCGCTTCTGCCGTGCTTGTCCTGGCTGCCGATGACAAGACACTGGAAGCAGCCAACAAAGAAGGGCGGGTCAGCTTCTACACGACGATGGGCGCGGATGAAGCGAAGCTGCTCGCCGACAGTTTCCAGAGCAAACATCCATCGATTCGGGTCGAAATCACGCGCTTGGGCAGCGAGAAGTTATTGCAACGGATCATCACCGAGAGCCGCGCCGGCAGCCATCTCTTCGATGCGGTCACTAACAGCGGCATGGAAATTTATCTGCTCGCGAAGATGGGCCTGCTGGCGCGCTATATGACTCCGGAGTTCTCGTTATTTATGGCGGATTCGAAGGATCCTGCCGGAAAGTGGGTGGATTTGTATTCGAATCTCCGAATGATCGGCTACAACACCCGGCTGGTGCCGAAGGAAAAAATTCCCAAACGATACGAAGATCTGTTGGAGCCAGGATGGAAAGGGCAGATCGGCTTTCCCGAAGGACAGTATTCTTGGTACGCCACGATGCTGAAAATCATGGGCGAGGAAAGAGGCCGAAAATTTTTCCAGGGGCTATCGCGGCAGGATCTCAACTATCGGAACGCTCAAGTGATGATCGCTCAAATGATCTCCGCGGGCGAGTTCAGTAGCGGTTTTACCTACGACACGCAGATTCTGCGCTTCAGGAGCCGCGGCGCGCCCATCGATGCCGCGCCGCTGCCATTCGTCACGAAAAATATTCATCCGCTCGCCCTTGCCGCGCACGCGCCGCATCCGCACGCCGGAAAACTGTTCATCGACTATGCCCTGTCCAAGGAAGGACAAACGTTTATCAAAAACCTGGGCCGAGTGATTTCGCGCAGCGATATTCCCCAGGACGACATTGTTCGCACGAAAATGGTTTCCGAGGATGTAACGATCGCCGATCGCCTGAATCAGGTGATGGACGATTACAAGAAATATCTGCGCTAGCGCGATCGGGGTTTTAAATTCCAGCCGTAAACGTCTTCGCCGGGATTGGCCTTGAAATCGAACCTGTTACTGACGCCCTGCAGCCCTTGATATTGATAGAGCCATGCCACCGGCGCCTCATCCATCAGCACTGACATCGCCTTCTGTAGCAACTTGACTCTCTGCGCAGGATCGAAACTTGCCTGCTCCGCCTCCAAGGCGGCGTCGACTGCCGGATTCGAAAATTCCAAACGCTTGGTGACTCCAGTGCGGAAGTATTGATGCAAGTATTCGCTCGGATCGATGACCGAGCCACGCCCGAAAATGTACATGCCCACCTTGCCATTTTGGATCGCCGCAAATCCGCTGTCCTGATCCTGTGTGTGCAGCTTCGCGCGGATGCCGACGGCGTTGAACATACTCGCGAGCGCTTCTGAGACCTCTTTGATTTTGTTGTACTGCCCGAGCGGAACTAAAAACTCGACTTCGAAGCCGTTCGGATAACCGGCCTGGGCGAGTAAATTTTTCGCTTTGGCCGGATCGTACGTGTAATGCGGATGAATCTCGCGGCTGTAACCGTACTGGTCGGGTCCCACGGGTGCGTCCATCGGATTGGCGTACCCCCGCAGCACATTTTTAGTAAGAGCATTTCGATCGATCGCGTAGTTGACCGCCTGACGGACGAGTTTGTTTTTAAACTGCGGCACGGAGCTATGCATGCCGAGGAACATGATGTTGATCGTGCGCGCGCTCTCGATTCGCGCGGCGCCGGTCACTCGCGCGGCGCTCTCGGGAGGGACGTTGGAAATAACGTCCACTTCGCGGTTCAAGAGCGATGCGATCGCCACTTCGGATTCACCAATGTTGCGGAAAACAATTTCGTCCACCGTCGGTCGATGATCACTGTGCGCATAGCCAAGGTTTTTTTCTACGACAAACCACTGACCCCGTACCCAATCTTTTAATTTGTAGGGACCCGTGCCGAGGGCAAGCTTGTCGGCCGCGGCCGCGCCCAGACGATCGTAGGCAGCTTTGTTGGTGAT
>JBIOXP010000328.1:0-3012 GCA_044869705.1 Binatia bacterium
TATACGCTTTACAACGTCGCTGTCATTCGGCTGAATATTGCAAAAAGTTGGCGGCTAAACCAACACCCAACCCTCAAGGGAGGAACCTATGAAACTCCGTTTCGCCGGATGTGTCTACGCTGCCGCCTTGCTGATTGGCGGCGCGACCGGCGCGCTCGCACAAGAGAAGACTTTTGAGCTCAAGCTGTCGCACTGGGTGCCGGCGTCGCATCCGCTACAAAAAGCGCTGGAGGAATGGGGTGCTGCTGTTGAAAAAGATTCAGGCGGCACTCTTAAGTACAAGGTGTTTCCTGCGCAGCAGCTCGGCAAGGCTTTCGATCACTATGACATGGCGCGCGATGGTATTGCCGATCTTACTTACATCAATCCGGGCTATCAGCCCGGCCGCTTCCCGCTCATTGGCGCAGGCGAGTTGCCGTTTCTGATTAGCGATGCAAAAGGCGGATCGATGGCGCTCGATGCGTGGTATCGCAAATACGCCGCGCGGGAAATGAAGGACGTTAAATTCTGCCTGGCTTTCATACACGCTCCGAGCACCTTCCACTCACGCACCAAAAAAATTGTGGTGCCAGGTGACATCAAAGGCATGAAGATCCGCCCGGCCCACGCCACGATGGCAGCCTGGGTGACGCAACTTGGCGGCACAAACGTGCAGGCCGCCGCACCGGAGGTACGCGACGTGCTCGAAAAGGGCGTGGCCGACGCGGTGAGCTTCCCGTGGGGCTCTCTTGTGCTTTTCGGCATTGACAAGGTTGTGAAATACCACATGGAAGAACCGCTCTACGTCACCACTTTCGCCTTCGTTTTCAACAAGGCGAAATATGACCAAATGTCGGATCGTCAAAAGAAGGCCGTCGATGCGCACTGCACCACCGAGCAAGCCGGACTTGTCGGGGGGCCGTGGGGCAAATTCGAAGATGACGGCGTGGCCAAGGTCAAGGCCGAGGCCGGGCATGAAGTTTACAAACTTACGCCCGAGCAGCTGGCAGAGTGGAGAAAATCTGCCGAGCCACTCCTGAAGACATGGGGTGACGGTGTGAAGAAAACCGGCGCCGACCCTGACGCAGCAATGAAGGAGTTACGTGCTTCACTCGCCAAGTACAACGCGCTGGCGAAGTAATGGCGAGTTCAGTCGGACATCGGAAAGCGGTCGACCGCTTTATCGATAGCATCGAAGTAACGGCGGCGGGTTTTCTCGCCGCCGTTACTGCTATCACTTTCGTTTCGGTGTTTCTACGCTACATCTTTATCTGGTCGATCCCGGACAGTTACGATCTCAGCAGTCTCTTGCTCGGAATTTTGATCTTTTGGGGAATTGCGAGCGCAAGCTACCGGGGCGAACACATCACCGTCGACCTCTTGCACAGTGCGATGCCGGCATCGTTCAAACGGGCAATGGATATTTTCGCTGACCTGGTCACGCTTGTTTGCCTTGTCGTCTTTACCTGGATGGTTGCGATTAAGGTGCTCAGCACGCGTGCGGATGGTGTTGCCACTTTCGATCTGCGCCAGCCGGTCTGGATTTATTACTTCATCGCGTGGATCGGCTTGGCTGCCGCCATTTTGTTGATGCTGATTCGGACAATGCGCACGACGTTTATGCGTAGGCGGGTCGAGGACTTGCACGCGCCCATGCTTGACTGAGGTCAGCAATATGAGCAGCGACGCGGTGGCTGTGCTCGGTTTTGTGTCTCTATTTGCGTTGATGCTCTTGCGCGTGCCGGTCGGAATCGCCATGGGTCTCGTAGGCGTCTGTGGCTTCGGCTATCTGGTTGGCGATATTGGTCCCGCATTGCGACTGTTGGCGCAATCGCCGATGCGCACCGCTACCTCGGCAGAATTTGCAGTCATTCCCTTGTTCCTCCTCATGGGCGCTTTCGCGTCGAGTTCGGGCATGAGCCGTGAGCTGTTCCGTGCCGCGAACAGTTTTCTCGGCCATCTGCGGGGCGGGCTTGGCATCGCAACTATCGCCGCTTGCGGCGCATTTGCGGCGATCTGCGGTTCTTCGGTCGCTACGGCAGCGACATTCTCCTCAGTCGCATATCCTGAGATGCGGCGATTCGGATATCCGCAAAGCTTTTCGACTGGTGTTATTGCCGCCGGCGGCACGCTTGGCATCATGATTCCGCCTTCGACTGTACTAGCGGTTTACGGGCTGATTACCGAACAGGACATCGGCAAGCTGTTCATAGCAGGCATCGTGCCGGGTCTGGTGGCAGTGTCGATGTACATCATCACGATCTATCTGATCGGTCTTGTTCGTCCGAAATTTCTTCCTCATGGGAAGCGCGCTCCCTGGCACGAACGCATTGAGTCATTACGCGACATATGGGCGGTCATTCTATTGTTCGTCTTCGTGATCGGCGGCATCTATGCCGGCGTTTTCACCGCCACAGAGGCGGCCGGTTGCGGCGCCGGCGGCGCGTTTATCATTGCGATCCTGCGTGGTCGCCTCTCCCGCGCGGATTTCTGGAAAAGTTGCATTGATACCGTTCGCACCACCGCCTCGGTTTTTACGATCCTGATCGGTGCCTTGATCTTCGGTTATTTTCTAACCATCACGCAGACACCGCAGAAAATTACAGAATTCCTCACCGGCTTGGGCCTCGGGGCCCATGAGGTGCTGATCCTGATCATGCTGATGTATCTGGCGCTCGGTTGCGTCATGGACGCGATGGCGATGATCATCCTCACCGTGCCGATCGTATTTCCGGTCATTAAGCAGCTCGGCTTCGACCCCATCTGGTTCGGCGTCATTATCGTAATGACCGTGGAACTTGGTTTGATCCACCCCCCGGTCGGCATGAATGTGTTCGTAATCAAAAGCGTCGTAAAGGACGTGAAATTATCGACAATTTTTTATGGCGTGTTGCCGTTTGTGGTCACGGATATCCTACGCCTGGCTGTATTAATCGCCTTCCCTATCCTCGCTATCTGGTTGCCCTCGCATATGTGATCCAAAAGTGGTAAATAGTTGGATCTCCAACTATCCGGTCGCGTCGCTGTCCATGG
>JBIOXP010000329.1:0-3705 GCA_044869705.1 Binatia bacterium
CAAGCTGAGCTTCGCTCCAGCCCTCGGTTTCCGCCGGACGCATGGGCACGACCAGATAGCGGGTCTCGGCCGTCGAATCCCAAACCCGGATCTCGGTTTCCACCGGGAGTGTGACGCCGAAATCCGCCAACACGGCGCGCGGCTCCTTGACGACACGAGAGCGGTAGGCGAAGGACTTGTACCACGCCGGCGGGAGGCCGAGCACATCGGTCGGATAACACGAGCACAGCGTGCAGACGACCATATTGTGCACCTGCGGCGTGTTCTCGACCGCTATCAGGTGATCGCCGACGCGGCCCACTTCGGCGAGCGTGCCGACCGCTTTGCTGCCGTCCTCGATAAGCGCGTTCCGAAACCGCGGATCGGTCCACGCCTTGGCGATGACCCGCGCGCCGATATGCGGGCCGATCTTGGTTTCATAAAGCTCGACGATGCGATCGAGCGCAGCACTTTCGATGTACCCCTTCTCGACGAGAATCGTTTCGAGGGCCCGCACCCGTAGATCCATCTCGGAAAGATTGGAACCCTCAGGATGATCGTGGTCATGTTTAGCCATAGGCAAAATATACCCAAGGAAAGCGGCATCGTGCAATCGCCAATCGAGCTGGGGCGCTGTGCTGTTGACGGTTCCCATCTAACGGGAGGTGTTCGTAGATGTCGGGGGCGCAGTAAACCTGGATGCCGGTGTGCGCCGGCATGACGAACTCCTAGTTCACCTGATCGGTGAATCCCCCGACGTGCAGGCCGCCGCAAAGGAAGCTGAGACTAATTCCCGTAGCTAGGGGATCACCGCGATTGCGTTGATCTCGAGCAACAGCTCCGGGCGGGCCAGCGCCACGACCTGCACCATCGTGCTGGTTGGAAAGTTCGAGCCCAGGACTTCACGGCGGGTCTCGTTGATCTCCCGGTGATTGCGTACATCCGTGGTGAAGACGTTCAGCGCGACGACATCGTTGATCGTCCCACCGGCGGCTTCGATGGCGCGTTGAATCTTGCCCAGGATAAAGCGCGTCTGCGCCTTGGCGTCGCCGACGCCGACGACCTTGCCGTCATGATCCGAAGCCGTCTGGCCGGCGATGAATACCATCCGGCCCGGCTCTGCACTGTTGACTAGCGAATAACTTCCGCGCGGCACCGGCAGCCCGTCGGGATTGAATGCCTGCTTCGCCATGGGTTCGTCCTCCTCTCGGAATAATCAATGGATGCGCGCCAGCTCGGGGCGGTCCGAGTCGAGCTCGGATCGGCCATGGTTCGCCATGTGCATCGAATTACTGCGAGAATAGTTTTTGAAATTCTTTTCTCTTGTCCGCGTACTCCTTGATGCTGAAGTCGTCCATCGGAACAAACTGGATCTTGTCGGCGTCGGGAAGAGGCGGATAGATTCCTTTGCGATTGACGAATTCGCCCATTCTAGCGAGAGTTCTCGCGCTTTCTTCGCCGAGCAAATAGTCGATGAAAGCCTTGCCGGCATTCGGATGAGGGCTTTTGTTGCTGAGGAGAGCGTAATGTCCGTCGCCCATCATTTTTCCCAATCGCACATAATCCACCGGCGCGCCCTTTTGCGCATAGGTGTACGCGTAAATCACGTAGGTGATCGCCAGCGGCACTTCGCCGCCGGTAACACGCTCGGCCGAGGGAATGAACGATTCCACCAGAATCGGTTTTTGACTGGCCAGATTGGGAATAAGCCTTTCGGCCTTATCTTTGCCGATAACTTTCTGCAAATTGGCCAACCACTGTGTGGTCGTCACGTGCTGGCCGGGATCGGGCATGGCGATCTTGCCCCTGAATTGCGGGCGCGCGAGATCTTCCAGCGTCTTCGGCGCATCCGCCGGGTTCAGCATACTTTTATTGTAGATGACCCCGATGATCACGTTCCGATAGCTCGGCCCGAGGACAGGGTCGATCGCTTCCTTGGGGAACTGTGCTGCGGAGGGTGATTCGTATTTCGCCAGCATCCCTTCGTTTGCCACCAGTCGTGCCACATTGGCATTGAGCAGAATTGCGTCATAAAGCAACTTACCGCTGCGGTACTCGCTCACGGCCCGCTCCATTGTCTTGGTTCCGGAGGCGCGCCAGTAACCCAGCTGCAGCCCCGTCTTTTTTTCAAAACCTGCTTTCACCGCATCGAAGGCTTCCGATTCCAACGAACCGTAAGCGACGACCTTGCCGCCTTCCTTTTTCGCTGCCTCTATCGTGCCGGCGCTCTGCGCCCAAACTTCTGCCGCTAAGAGCAAACAAAACATTGCTGCTAAAATCAGTTGCCACATCGCGCCGCCTCCGAGTTGAGCCTGAAAAATCCCTGCGTTTGCGAATCCTACTTGAGTCATACGGGATCGCGCAACTTAAAACGGGTTGACTTTTCTCGTCAACTACGAACAATTTCGGGACGAGAAAAATCGCGGAGGACGTCAAACTATGGACGTTATCGATGCCGACGGTCACATCGTCGAAAAAGAAACCGACATGAGAGCCTACCTGCCGGAGCCCCATTGTAAGCGGAGCGGCTCGCTATTGCCTTCGGACGGGCAGGACAGCTTGATGGGCGGCCGTCTGGGCGGTCTCGAAGACAATGATCTGCCGACGCGCATCCGTGACATGGATACCGAAGGGATCAGCGTGTCGGTCCTCTTTCCCACAACGAGCTTTCGCGTCAGCCAAACCAGCGAACGCGATTACGCGATTGCCTATTGCCGCGCCTATAACAATTTTATCGCCGATATCTGCAAGACCAATTCGCGGTTGAAAGCGATCGGCTTGCTGCCCTTCCAAAATATTATTTACCACTCAGAAACCGTGCTCGGCGAACTCAGGCGCGCGATCGACGAGCTCGGCTTGGTCGGCATCGCTGTCTCTTGTCAGGGGCTGAAGGAACACCTGGGCTCAGAGATCTACTGGCCGATCTACGCCGAGCTGGAGCGGCTCGGCGTGCCTTTGTGCGTGCATAATCGTCATGCGCCGCCGGGAGAGAATATCTTCGACAGCCTGCTCTTTAAACATGCCGTCGGCCGGCCGATCATGACGGCGGTTCAATTTGCCGGTCTCATGTACGGAGGTGTGCCGGAAAAGTTTCCCAGGCTGAATGTCGCCTTCCTGGAGTGCGGTGTCGGGTGGCTGCCGTACTGGGTCGAGCGACTCGACGAGGAGTACGAAAAACGCGCTCCCGAAGCGCCGCTTCTCAAAGGCAAACCGAGCGAGTATCTAAAAACCGGTCACTGGTTTTGCTCCACCGAGCCGGATGAGCGCGAGTTGCCCCACGTGATCGACAATTTCGGCGCCGAGATGATTTTATTCGCGTCCGACTATCCTCACTGGGACGGCTTATTTCCCAGGGCGGTATCCACGCTGCGAGAGCGCATGGACCTTTCAGAAAACACCAAACAAAAAATTCTGAGCGATAACGCCAAGCGGTTTTACGGCTGGAGCTAGTCCGTGGCCGGTGCGCCGACGAGCCACTTTCAGTGCCGCTGAGAGCGGCTGTTTTTGGAACAAACTTGGAGCTCTTCTATGGCGAAGTTGGCGGTTCTGGGCGACAGTGACTCTCTTGAACGTCCGATGGTGAGTTTATCGCCGATCGCCATGCACGGAAAATTGATCTGGGCGTTTCACGGTTATATCAACCCCGAATGGGCCGATGTCCGAGATTTCGGAGAAAACGCCAAGCGATTCTACAATCTCTGATCAGGACGAGGTCAGCCGGGTGAG